>NZ_DATAGQ010000001.1:0-4146 GCF_036263595.1 Geminicoccus sp.
GCGCCGACGCTGGACGGCAGTGATCACCTCGATGCGCGGTGGGGGTCCGTTTGGATCAGAAGCCATGACCTTATCCATAGGCGTATGCCTATGCCTTATCGGCTATCGACCCTGTCCGGTTCAAATGGGGTGCAGTCCAGTGTGCAGACCAATGCCCCGATTCCTTCTTGAGCGAACGGGTCACCCGGTCGAGCTTCCAGATCACCGAAGTGTCGCCGGAGAGCATGCCGCCCCGAGACCATAGCAAGGGTAGGGGGAGGGGGCCCGGCTCTTCGAGAAGCGTCATTGCTGACCCAGTGTCCAAGAATCGCCTGATTCCCGACAGCTCTGCCACCCGCTAAGTCTAAGCCTCTTCCTGTTCCGTCTGTTCTGTAAGGCACTCCCTATCGGATTGCGCGGCTGTACGGGAACGCCCTCTCCAATGTCTGCCGTTCATGCCGGTCGGCGACATGCGCGCCATGTCTCTCCACCGAAGACCCGCCTGGACTATCTGCGGGAAGGGGATGGGCTGGCTGCCTAAAGCTCGACAGGTTGGATCACTCGCTGCCGCATCTGTTCGCCATCCTCCTCGAGCGGAAGACAAGGCCTCAAGAGGCCGCTGCGACCGATGTGTGGGACAGCTATTCCACCAAGTTCCGCGGTGGCCGTAATAGCCATATGAGCCAGAGGGACATCACCATGCGCAGCATCAGCTCCAAGGACAGCAAGAACGGGCTCGGCGCCTTCTGGACACCACCCAGCGGGAACCCGTCACCATCATCAAGAAGGGCAGGGCTTCATAGGCTCTGAGGAGAGCGAGAAGCTCCTGAACACCCTGCTCCATGCGGTGGGTTGATCTTTCCAGGCAGGCCGCAAAGTTCCTTCGACAAGTGCCGCCCAACATGGACGGCAGCTTGCTACCAAGATCCACCAGCTAGGTACCGATCCGGAGCCGCAGGACAGTAAGCCCCTGCAGGGCTAGCCCTACCTCCGCGCCGACAGTGGCGAGTGCCGGATCATCTATAAATTTGATGACGCAGAAGTCCGGGTGTTGGTCGTCAGCAATCGCAATGACGATAGGGTTTATCTACAGCTGGGGCGGATCTACTCGTGAGAAATATATAACAGGTTTAAATGGTAGAAGCTCATTTGTTGAGGGTGAGCAACCACACCTTTGGCTTGCTGTTCTGGTATCTGTTCTGGACGGGAGTGACGCTGTGACGTCGGACGTACGTGATGTTCCTGGCAGATCCTCCACCTCACAACCTTCTCTTGTTCTCCTTCTGGTAGTGGCCCTGGCGTATTTCAGCAGCGGTGTCTTGGCACTCGAGCTGACCGAGACCTTCGACAATGTCGCTGCCCTTTGGCCTGCCGGTGCGATCCTGCTGGCTGTCTTGCTGCGTCACGAACCTGCCGCGTGGCCTGCTCTCGCTCTGAGTGGCGCCATCGCGGATGGCGCCTGCTCTTTGGTAAATGGAGTTGGAATAGCACCGGCTGTTGGCTTTGCGCTGATCGACGTTGGCGAGGTCCTGCTGTTCGCGACCCTGCTCCGGCGGCTGGGTGGCCAGGAACGGTGCATCACCATGATGCGTGGCGCAGCCATGTTCGCTCTGCTCGCCCTTCTTCTGCCGGCCGGGTCAGCAACCGCTGCGGGAGCACTTCTGGCATATCTGGGGCAAGGCCCCTTCGTGCAGGCCTGGACCACCTGGTACGCCTCCGAGGTGCTGGGCCTGCTGCTGATCAGCCCGTTCCTGCTGAGCTGGAGCGAGCCCGGCTTCTGGAGGGGCCAGTGGGCGCGAAGCGTGCTGGAGGTGGGGCTCCTGGCTGTCCTGATGCTGACCGCTGCGGTGTTGATCTTCGGCTACCGGAACGCGTTCTTCCCATATTTGGCGTTTCCAGTCCTGCTGCTCGCCACCTTCCGCTGTGGCCTGCGTGGGGGCTCGACGGCGACGCTGGTGCTGGCGGTGGTCGCTGTGGCCTTCACGGTAAACGGCCGTGGCTCCTTCATGTACGTCAATTCCGGCGCCGGGACGGCCGAACTGATGCTGCACCTGCAGCTCTACCTGGCCATGGCATTGCTCTCGACCCTGCCGGTGGCGGTGGTGCTGGCGGAGCGTCAAGCCACCATGCGCGGGCTCCGTGCCGCCAAGGAGGCGGCCGAAGCGTCGGATCGGGCGAAGTCCGAGTTCCTGGCCACCATGGGGCACGAGACACGCACCCCGATCACCGCCATCCTCGGCATGGCCGATCTCCTTGCCAGGACTGATCTGCCGGCCAACGAGAAGAGCTACGTCCAGACGATCCGCACCTCTGGCTGGCATCTGCTCGCGATCATCAACGACGTGCTCGACTACACCAGGAGCGAGGCCGGCCGGCTCCGGCTTGAACAGGTGCAATTCTTCTTGCCAGACCTGCTCGAGGAAGTGCGCAGTCTCGCCGCACCGCAAGCAGCTCAACATGGGCTCGAGCTTCGCTTCGATGCGCATGAAGACCTGCCGGCCGTGCTGCAGGGGGACCCGGCGCGGCTGCGGCAGATCCTGCTCAACCTGATCAATAACGGGCTCAAGTTCACGCACGAAGGCGGGGTCACGGTGCGGGTCCGCCAGAAGCCGGCGGCGGGGCAAGCGGTCCGCCTGCGCTTGGAGGTGCAGGACACCGGGATCGGCATGACGGCCGAGCAGGTCGCCGGCCTGTTTCAGGCCTTCTCCCAGGTCGATCGCTCACTCACGCGGCGCTACGGCGGGATCGGGCTGGGGCTGGCGATCAGCAAGCGGCTGGTCGCCGCCATGGGTGGCACCATCGGTGTCGAGAGCACGCCGAACAAGGGCAGCCTGTTCTGGTTCGAGGTCGAGCTGGAGCGTGGTGCGGTCCACGAGCAGGTGGTGCACGATCCCGAGCGGATCCCGCCCTGCCGGCTGCTGGTGGTGGACGATGTGGCGATCAACCGGGAACTGCTGGTGCAGATGCTTGGGCCATACGGGCACGAGATCACCTGTGCTGCGAATGGGGAAGAGGCTGTCGAGCTGGTGCAGCACGGCCAGTTCGATCTCGTGCTGATGGATGTGCAGATGCCGGTGCTGGACGGGATCCAGGCAACTCGGCGGATCCGGCAGCTGCCATCACCGGCGGGAGACGTGCCGGTCGTCGCGCTGACGGCGAGCATCGTCGCCGACGAGCACCAGCACTGCCTGGACGCCGGGATGGACAGCGTCCTGACCAAGCCGGTCGATTGGGACAAGCTCTTCGCCTTGCTGGCTCGCTACAGCAGAACCGAGCCATCCGCTGGCCCGCCATTGACGGAGCCAGGGGAGCAGGACCAGGCCGGCGGGTCGCCAGCCATCAGCACAGAACTGTCCCTGATCGATCGCGAGAAGCTCGAGGTGATTCGCAGCAGGTTGCCGGCTGCGGCCTGGACCGAGTTCGTGCAGCGCGGGATCGTCAATGCCGAGCGGAGCTGCGAGTGGCTCAAGACACTGCCGCCAAGCTCAGAGGAGCTGCGACGCGAGGCTCATAGCCTAAAGGGCGCATCCGGGAGCTTTGGATTGCGGGAGATCAGCAGGATGGCTGCCCTCATCGAGGTGTTGGTCCGCAACGAGCAGGACATCTCGATATCGGTCGAGCGGCTGGAAGCGGTGGTGACGGCGACACGCAAGGAACTGAATGAGGCAGGATTCCTCACACAGAACCCTACCACCTATTCATGAGCCGGATGGTCCCAAAATAGGGCACAGCTATGGGATGAACATGCTTGTTCCACCGGGTAACTCCGTGCCCTCGGGTTGGCTTCTGCCTGTCCCTGGACGCCCAGGTCCTGATCGAGCGTGCTGACGCGGGCATGACCACAGGTGGGCATGCGGGGGAGGGGCTTTGTCTTGTTGGGATCTAGATCTGCTCAGCCTGCTGTCTCGGAAGATCCAGATCAACCCATGTGAGACGGGCTTCCGTGTCTCGTGCTGCTGGCTTGCTGGGGCAGCCGAACGGGATGGCGTGCTCGCGCAGGACGTCAGCCACCGGGTAGCTCTTCTTAACCGCGCAGGGCAGGCAGGACGTGAGCGCCGAAGGCATTGATGAAGGCCTGCTGGTTGCGGCCGACCTGATGGAGCTGGATCTCCTCGAAGCCCAGTTCCACCAGTTCCTGGAGGCGGGCCACGTGCCAACCAAGATCGG
>NZ_DATAGQ010000002.1:0-26629 GCF_036263595.1 Geminicoccus sp.
AGGTGCTGTTCCGGATCAGGGAATCGGTCTTTGCCGGCCTGCCCGAGGGCGTGCCGGTCGCCATCACGGGCCTCGCCAGCCAGGCGCCGTGGCGTTTTCCGCCGCTGTCCAAGGCCGCCGTGCAGTAGGCCCGCTGCCAACCTCAGTGGATCGGCGGCTCCGGTAGCCGCTCGGTCCCTTCCAGGAAGTCGAAGTCGCAGCCCTCGTGCGCCTGGCGGATATGGGCGGCGAACATGTTCCAGTAGCCGCGGGACGGCACGAAGGGTGGCTTCCAGCCTTCCCGCCGCCGCGCCAGTTCGGCCTCATCCACCAGCAGCTCGATCCGCCTGCCCTCCACGTCCACCTCGATCAGGTCGCCGGTCTCCACCAGGGCCAGCACTCCGCCCGCGGCGGCCTCCGGGGAAACGTGGAGGATGCAGGCGCCATAGGACGTGCCGCTCATCCGGGCGTCCGAGATCCGGAGCATGTCGCGCACGCCCTGGCGCAGGAGCTTGCTGGGGATCGGCAGCATCCCCCACTCGGGCATGCCCGGCGCCCCGATCGGCCCGACGTTCTTCAGGACGATGATGTGGTCCGGGGTGACCTCCAGGTCGTCCCGGTCGATGTCCGCCTTCAGATGATCGTAACTCTCGAAGGCCAGGGCGGGACCCCGGTGGCGCAGCAGGCGCGGGTCGGCGGCCGATGGCTTCATCACGCAGCCGAACGGCGCGAGGTTGCCGCGCAGGATGGCGGTCGCCTCCTTCTTCACCGGCCGGTCGAGGGGGCGGATCACGTCCTCGTTCCAGATGGGCGCCCCCTCGACGTTCTCGCGCAGGCTCAGGCCGTTGACCGTGAGCGAGCTGCCGTCGAGCACCGGCAACAAGCGCTTGAGCAGGGCGCGAAGGCCACCTGCGTAGAAAAAGTCCTCCATGAGCAACTCGCCCGAGGGCCGGATGTTGGCCAGCACCGGCACCTCGCCGGCCAGCTCATCGAACCGGTCCAGGCTCAAGGGAATGCCGGCGCGGCGCGCCATGGCGATCACGTGGATCATGGCGTTGGTGGAGCCGCCCATCGCCATGTGGCAGCGGATCGAATCGTCCACGGCCGCCGGCGTCATGATGTCGGAGGGCCGCAGGTCCTCCCAGACCATCTCGACGATGCGGCGCCCGCAGGCGGCGCTCATCCGGACATGGCCACTGTCGGCGGCGGGGATGGACGAGGCGCCGGGCAGGCAGAAGCCCATCGCTTCCGCGACGGCCGTCATCGTGGCGGCCGTGCCCATTGTCATGCAGACTCCGAAGGAGCGGGCGATGCCGTTCTCCATCTCCTCCCAGTCCTGACGGGTGATGTTGCCGGCCTTCAGCTCGTCCCAGTACTTCCAGACATCCGAGCCTGACCCCAGCGTCTTGCCGCCCCAGTTGCCGCGCAGCATGGGTCCTGCCGGCAGGTAGATGGCCGGCAGGTCCATGGAGATGGCGCCCATCAACAGAGCCGGGGTGGTCTTGTCGCAGCCACCCATCAGCACCACGCCGTCGATCGGGTGCGAGCGCAACAGCTCCTCGGTCTCCATCGCCAGGAAGTTGCGATACATCATGGTCGACGGCTTGACGAAGGGCTCCGACAGGGAGATCGCCGGCAGCTCCAGGGGGAAGCCGCCGGCCTGGTAGACGCCACGCTTCACGTCCTCGACGCGTGCCTTGAAGTGGGCGTGGCAGGGATTGATGTCGGACCAGGTGTTGATGATCGCGATCACCGGCTTGCCCGTATAGTCGGCCGCGTCCCAGCCGATCTGCTTGATGCGCGAGCGGTGCCCGAACGCGCGCAGGTCCTGCACGCCGAACCAGCGATGCGAGCGCAACTCCTCGGGCTTCTTGCGGGGCTTCGTGGTCATGAGCGGGCCTCCCTGCGGTCGCGCGGAAGCTGGAACGGCAGGACGGCTGCGTCAATGCGAGGCGGGCTCGGGTTCGTTCATGCAATTCGCGATGTTCCGGGCATTGCTGATCGGGCCCGATGCTGGGCCCGACCGCTGCACGGCTCCTGGTCTTGGGTTCGTTCGTGCAAAAACGAGTATCGGTTGACCTCGTGATCGAACCCGGGATGAGAGGCAGGCTTGGGTTCGTTCGCGCAGAATCACGCGTATCGGGCGCCGCAAGGCAGCGTTGGCCCTGCTGGCCCCAAGACATGCGGATAGAGCGTCGCCGCGACGCGAGAAGACCGGGCTGTTCAATTAGTTGCGGCCGATAGCTGCACCACCGATCGAACTTGCGGGTGGACGGCCGCCTGGCCAGCCTCAAGGTGCAGTCCACCGTCCGCCGGTCACGCTGCGGGTGCCGGGGCTCGGGTTCGTTCGTGCTTTCATCGATCGACCACCAGTGCATCCGCCGCCCCATCTTACAAGGACGGCATCATATCATCAGCGGCGATAGGATCCCATTCCGATCACGCCGCTGGCTGCTGCTGCGTAATGCAGTGAATGCCGCCACCGCCATGGAGCAGGTCCAGGCAGGGGATCTGGACGACCTCATGGTCGGGAAAGGCAGCCTCCAGCGTACGGTAGGCGGTCTTGTCGGCGGAGTCGCCAAAGCCAGGCATGATGATTCCACCATTGGCGATGTAGAAGTTGACGTAGGACAGGGTCAGCCGGGTGCCGTCGTCCTTCTGCCTGGTCTTGGGCTTGGGCAGCGTGATCACCTCGAGCGGGCGGTCCTGCGCATCCTTGGCAGCGCGCAGCGTCTCGATATTGCGGCGGAGGACGGCATAGTCGGGGTCGTCGACGTCGTCGCACTGCATCGTGATGACCACGCCTGGACGCGCGAAGCAGGCGACATTGTCGATATGGCCCCGGGTCTCGTCGTCGGTGAGGCCGGCATCAAGCCAGATGAAAGCCGACACGCCGAGTTGCTCGCGCAGTTCCGCCTCGACCTCCTCGCGGGTAAGGCCCGGGTTGCGTGCCGGGTCCAGCAGCGCCGTCTCGCAGAGAAGGCAGGTGCCCTCGCCATCGACATGGATAGCCCCGCCCTCGGTCACCAGCCGGCTGCGGTAGACCGGCAGGTTGAGGTGCTCGAGCACCCGGACCGCCATCTCCGCATCCTCGGCGTAGTCCGGATGGACCTCACCCCAGCCATTGAACTGCCAGGCTACGCCGGCAGCGCCGCCCTTGCCGTTGACCAGGAAGGTCGGGCAGGTATCACGGGTCCAGCTGTCCGATTGCGGCATCGGCAGCACGGACACGTTCTTCGAGGTCACCAGCGACGCCGAGGTCATCAGCTCCGGGCGGACGATCATCGTCACCGGCTCGAACTGAGCGATCGCATCGGCGATCTCGGCATAAACGTCGCGGGCTGCCTGCAGCCGACCGCCCCAGACCTGCTCGTTGCAAGGCCAGGCCATCCAGCAGCGACGGTGCGGCGCCCATTCCGCCGGCATGAAGAAGCCGTCTTCGCGTGCCGTACCCAATCAAACCCCCGCCGATATTCTTACGCATGGCATCGTGCCCGAACTTCCGGGCTTTCGCAACTGCACCTCCCCCTGGTCGGCGAGGCCGGACCCGCCTACCTTCCAGCCGGACCGGCCGAGCCGGGGCTAGCAGGAGAAAACTGGATGAACACGCAGGCAGCGATCGAGGCGCGCTTGAAGGAGCTTGGGATCGAACTGCCGACGCCGCCTGCCGTCGCGTTCAACTACATCCCGACCCGTATGGGCGCCGGGACGCTTTGGGTAGCAGGCCAGGTGCCGTTCAAGGACGGAAAGATCCTGGTGGAGGGCAAGCTCGGCGGCGGCGTCTCGGCCGAGGACGGGCAGAAGGCCGCACGGCAGTGCGCGCTGAACGTGCTGGCGCAGGCCAAGGCGGCGTTGGACGGCGACCTCGGCCGGATCAGGGCGACGTTGAAGGTGACCGGCTGGGTGGCCTGCACGCCAGAGTTCTACGAGCATCCCAAGGTGATCAACGGTGCCTCGGACCTGTTCGTGGAGGTGCTGGGCGACATCGGCCGCCATGCCCGCTGCGCGATCGGCTCGCCGTCGCTGCCGCTGAATTGTGCCGTCGAGGTCGATGCCGTGTTCCTGGTGGACTGACCATCGACTTGCGCTTTCGGATCAGCGACGGGGTCCAGACACTGGATCCGCATCGGTGGGACGGGCTGGTCGGCGATGCCGATCCGTTCATGACCCATGCCTTCTTCACCGCGATGGAGAGTTCCGACTCGGCATCCGACGAAACCGGCTGGCAGCCGCTGGCAGCGGTGGTGGAACGGGAGGGTGCCCTCGTGGCGGCAGCACCCCTGTATGCGAAGGGTCATTCCTGGGGCGAGTACGTGTTCGACCATGGCTGGGCCGACGCGTTCCGCCGGGCGGGCGGCTCATACTACCCGAAGCTGCAGGTGGCCGTCCCGTTCACCCCGGTCCCTGGCACACGGCTGCCGGCCGTGGACGATGCGGCCCGTGACCTGCTGATCCAGGGGTTGAAGGACACGTTGGCGGCGACCCGCCTGTCCTCCCTGCACGTCACCTTCTGCACCGAGGACGAGTGGACCACGCTCGACAAGGCCGGCTTCCTGCAGCGGATCGGACTGCAATACCACCTTTCCAACCCCGGCTACCGTGACTTCCAGGACTTCCTGGACAGTCTGCGCAGCTCGAAGCGGAAGATGATCCGCAAGGAACGGCAGGCGGTGGAGCAGTCCGGCCTGACCATCGAGACGCTGACCGGTGCCGAGCTGGGCGAAGGCGTGCTGGACGATTTCTGGCCGTTCTACCTGGCGACGGTCGAGAAGCGCTGGGGGAACGCCTACCTCACGCAGGACTTCTTCCGCAGGCTCGGCCGCACCCTGGGCGAAAAGGTGGTGCTGGTCCGGGCACGGCAGGGCAAGCGGACCGTCGCGGTCGCCCTCAACCTGGCTGGCCGCGACGCGCTCTATGGGCGGATCTGGGGCAGCCTGGAGGAGTACCGCTTCCTCCATTTCGAGCTCTGCTACTACCGCGCCATCGAATGGGCGATCGCGCACAAGCTGCCGCGGGTCGAGGCTGGCGCGCAGGGGGTCCACAAGGTGCAGCGTGGTTATGCCCCGGTGCTCACCTACAGCGCCCACCTGATCAGCCATTCCGGGCTGCGCGACGCGATCGCCCGGTTCCTGCGGCAGGAGCGGCTGGCGGTGGAACATGAACGGGCAGAGCTGCAAGCAGCCCTGCCCTATTCATCCCAGGTTCAGTCCGACGATCAGGCGCCAAGGACGAGCTGATCGTCCTCTTCTTCCTCGTCGTCATCCGTGTCCGTGGCACTGCTCGGCTTCGGCAGCAGGGCAGGCCCGCCGCCGGTCGGCGTGATCTGGAAGGCGGGCTCGCCCTCCTCGATCGTGACCACCACCTTGCCGCCCTTGACCAGGCGACCGAACAGCAGCTCGTCGGCGAGCGGCCGCTTGATCTTCTCCTGGATCACCCTCGCCAGCGGACGAGCACCGAACAGCGGCTCGTAGCCCTTCTCCGCCAGCCAGTCGCGCGCCACGTCGTCGACCTCGATGGACACCCGGCGATCGGCCAGCTGCGCACCCAGATCCTTGACGAACTTGTCGACGACGTTGCGGACGATGGCCGGGGTCAGGCCCGCGAAGGGAATGACCGCGTCCAGACGGTTGCGGAACTCGGGCGTGAACAGGCGATTGATCGCCTCCTTGTCCTCGTTCTCGCGCACCGACTTGCCGAAGCCCATGGCCGGCTTGGCCATGTCCGAGGCGCCCGCATTGGTGGTCATGATCAGGACCACGTTGCGGAAGTCGACCGTCTTGCCGTTATTGTCCGTCAGCTTGCCGTAGTCCATCACCTGCAGGAGGATGTTGAAGACGTCGGGATGCGCCTTCTCGATCTCGTCCAGCAGGAGGACGGCGTGCGGGTGCTGATCGATGCTGTCGGTCAAGAGACCGCCCTGGTCGAAGCCGACATAGCCCGGAGGTGCGCCGATCAGCCGGCTGACCGCGTGCCGCTCCATGTACTCCGACATGTCAAAGCGCACGAGCTCGATGCCCATGGTCTTGGCCAGCTGGCGGGCGGCCTCGGTCTTGCCGACGCCGGTGGGACCGCTGAACAGGTAGCAGCCGATCGGCTTTTGCGGATCGCGCAGGCCGGCACGGCTCAGCTTGATGGCCGAGGCCAGGGCCGAGATGGCACTGTCCTGCCCGTACACCGCCCCCTTCAGGTCGGCATCCAGGTGCTTGAGCGCATCCTTGTCCCGCGCGGAGACCGCCTTGATCGGCACCCGGGCGATCCGGGCCACGATCTCCTCGACCTCCTTCGCCCCGATGGTCTTCTTGCGTTGACCCTCGGGCTTGATCATCTGCGCGGCGCCGACCTCGTCGATGATGTCGATCGCCTTGTCCGGCAGCTTGCGGTCATGGATGTAGCGGACCGAGAGCTTCACCGCCGCCTTGATGGCATTGTTGGTGTACTTGACCTGGTGGTGTTCCTCAAAGCTCGGCTTCAGGCCATGCAGGATCTTGACGCTCTCGTCCTCCGAGGGCTCCGGGATATCGATCTTCTGGAAGCGCCGGACGAGTGCGCGGTCCTTCTCGAAGTAGTTCCGGAACTCCTTGTAGGTCGTGCTGCCGATGCAGCGCAGCCCACCGGAAGCCAGAGCCGGCTTGAGCAGGTTGGAAGCGTCCAGCGAGCCGCCCGACGTCGCACCGGCACCGATCACGGTGTGGATCTCGTCGATGAACAGCACCGCGCGCGGGTCGTTCTCCAATTCGCTGATGACGCTCTTGAGGCGCTCCTCGAAGTCGCCGCGATAGCGCGTGCCGGCGAGCAGCGCGCCCATGTCCAGCGAGTAGATCACGCAGTTCTTCAGGATGTCCGGGACGTTGCCCTGGACGATCCGCAACGCCAACCCCTCGGCGATCGCGGTCTTGCCGACGCCCGGATCGCCCACGAACAAGGGGTTGTTCTTGGACCGCCGGCAAAGGATCTGGATCGTCCGCTCGATTTCGTTCTCGCGGCCGATCAGGATGTCGATCTTGCCATCGACAGCCTTCTTGTTCAGGTGCACGCAGTACTGTGACAGCGCGTCCTTCTCGTCCTTCTTCTGTGCCGTCGGAGCACCCTCCTCATCCCGCTCGTCCGCACCACGCGGGCGACGATCCTCGGACATACCGGGCTTCTTCGAAATACCGTGGCTGATGTAGTTGACCGCGTCCAGTCGCGAGCAGTTCTGCTCCTGCAGGAAGAACACCGCATGGCATTCCCGCTCGGAGAACAGGGCGACCAGCACGTTGGCGCCCGTCACCTCATGGCGACCGGACGACTGTACGTGGATGGCGGCGCGCTGGATCACGCGCTGGAGGCCGGCCGTGGGCTTGGCGTCCACGCCCGGCTCCACGATGAGCCCGCTCATCTCGTGCTCGAGATACTGGCCCAGCACCAGCTTCAGCCGGTCCAGGTCCACGGCGCAGGCCTTCATGACCGCCATGGCGTCGGGGTCTTCGGTCAGTGCCATCAGCAGATGCTCGAGCGTCGCGTATTCGTGCTGCTTGGCATTGGCCAGAGCCAGTGCCCGCCTCAGCGACTTTTCCAGATTACGTGACAGCATGTTCGGGTCACTCGCCTAGCTGGGAGCGGCCGCAGGTGGGGACCGCTGAGCATCCCCGCGCCACGTCGCCGTTCCCGTGGGTCACCGGCCGGGCTGCCGGATGTAGAAAAAAGGAGACTTCGCCGCCTGCCGGCGCCATCATTCCTTCTCCATGGTGCATTGGAGAGGATGCTGATTCTGCCGGGCGAAGTCGATGACTTGCATGACTTTCGTCTCGGCAACTTCGAAAGTGTAGACTCCGCACACACCCACACCTTTCTGGTGTACATGCAGCATGATCTGCATGGCTTCCTCGGGGCTCTTGCGGAAGAAGCGTTCGAGGACGTGCACGACGAATTCCATCGGCGTGTAGTCGTCGTTCAGCAAAAGGACCTTATAGAGTGAGGGCCGTTCGGTACGCGTCTGCGACTTCGTCGCGACTCCGCCCAGTTCGATGATGTCCCGGTCCTGGTCTCGCTCGCTCATCGAGATCGTCGTCTCGCCATCCCGTCCTGCCGGCACGTCGGCCATGCTGTCCTCGCCATGGTCAAGAAGCGTGCTCTAGGGTTCGTGTACGGAGAGAACATAGACTCCGATTTAGGCAGCGCACAATCACCGTGCATCATCTGCATGACCGACCTGTTCTACCGCCCAACGTGACCACGCCACTCCGTCCTCGCACATATGGTGGGCCCGATGCCATTCGTCATCCTCTCAGTCGCACGGAGGCCGTGGCGCAGGCTCCGTTGTCGGCCGGCACGGCCGCTGGCATGGTCGGAGCGCCCCGCCCGGCCCTGGGCGGGCGATGCCCCCAGCCTTGGCCAGACCGACCGATGTGGCGTCCGCCGTTCCTGATCCTGTGTCTCGTCATCCTGTTCGCCGCCCCGGCCGCCGCGGAAGCTCCCCTGGCCGATGCCGTGCACGGCTTCGACGGAGCGCACCTGCCGGTATGGTGGGCGGTGCCGTTCAGCGGCCTGCTCCTGTCGATCGCCTTGTTGCCGCTCGTAGCGCCCTCGTTGTGGCATCACCATTACGGCAAGGTGGCCTTGGGATGGGCCGTCCTGATCATCCTGCCCTCCCTGGCCCATCTGGGCCTGGCCGGCACGGTGCAGGAACTGGTTCATGTGGGCGTGCTGGAGTACCTGCCCTTCATCCTCCTGCTGCTGGCCCTGTTCACGGTGGCGGGCGGGCTGCGGCTGGACGGGTTCTTCGACGGGACGCCCCGCTCCAACCTGACGGCGCTCACGGTCGGGACCGGGCTTGCGAGCATCACCGGGACGACCGGCGCCGCCATGCTGCTGATCCGCCCGCTGATCCGGGCCAATGCCTGGCGGAGCCGCCGCGTCCACACGATGGTGTTCTTCATCTTCCTGGTTGCCAATATCGGCGGCTCGCTGACCCCCCTGGGCGACCCGCCGCTGTTTTTGGGCTTCCTGAAGGGCGTTCCCTTCTTCTGGCCGACCGTGCACCTGCTGGCGCCGATGCTGGTGGCGGGTGCGGTGCTGCTGGCCGCCTACTTCCTGGTCGACCTGCGCCTGGCGGCCGGGGACGGACCGGCGCCGGCCCGGCCGCCGAAGCTGCTGGAGGGAAGCGTCAACTTCATCTTTCTCGGAGCGATCATGGGCGCCGTGCTGGTCAGCGGCATCTGGCAGGGCCCGGTGGTCCTGTCCCTGCCTGGCGCCGAGGTCACCGCGCAGGCGCTGATGCGCGATGGCACGCTCGTGCTGATCACCATCCTCTCGCTGCTGCTCACGCCCAGGAGTGCCAGGGCCGCCAACGAGTTCACCTGGGGCCCGATCCTGGAGGTCGCCAAACTGTTCGCGGCGATCTTCGTCACCATCGTCCCGGTGCTGGCCATGCTGAAGGCCGGGCTGGACGGCCCGTTCGCGCCGATCGTGCAAGCCGTGGCCGATCGGAACGGGGCGCCCGTGCCAAGTGCCTATTTCTGGGCAACCGGCATCCTGAGCTCATTCCTGGACAACGCGCCCACCTATCTCGTGTTCTTCAACCTGGCCGGCGGCGATCCCATCGTGCTGACCACGACGCTGGTCAGCACGCTCGCGGCGATCTCGGCTGGTGCCGTGTTCATGGGTGCGAACACCTATATCGGCAACGCGCCCAACTTCATGGTTCGTGCGATCGCCGAGGAGATGGGCATCCGCATGCCCAGCTTCTTCGGCTATCTCGTCTGGTCCTGCGGCATCCTGCTGCCGGTCTTCGTGCTGCTCACCCTGATCTTCTTCTAGCCGGCCACCGGTGCGCAGGCTGACCGGCAAGGTCGCAGACGAGATCGAGGGCCTGCCCGATCATGGTCCGCGCCCTCCTGGTCCTGGCTCCAGGCCGCGATCGTGACGATCTCCGCCCTCATCTCGCTCGAGCGCTCCGGCCTGGCCCCGCTGGGTGTCCTCCTCCAGGGTACCATGATCATCGTCGGCTTGGGGGCGCTCACGCTGGCCCTTGCCGGTCCCAGGCTGATGGCCCTGGGCGCCATGTTGCGTCTGACCGGATCGATCCTGCTTGCCGGCGTGGGAGGGCGTTGCGTTCGACAGGGAAGTTCGCGGCAGTCCCTGTGCTCTATCTCGCCTGCAAGGTCGGTGAGGCGGCGCTCGCCACGGCAGTAGCGGTGGCGGTGGCCGCGATGCTCATGGCCTGGGGCCGCATCGGTTACGGCCAGTGAAGGTGCGGGAGCGACCTGTGGGTGCGCCCACTGGCGTTGCGGTGGGTGTGGCCCTGGGGCTTTTGATCCCCCATGAAGCCCTCGGCTACGGTCTGGCTGCACTGGGGATGCTTTTGACGCTGGTGGCGCTTGGGCGCTTTGGGCTCACCCTTGGCATACGATGCATGTTCGTCGCGCTGGCCGGGCAGGCATCGCGATCGCATCCGAACGGGTCGTCGATCCCATTGCCGGCGGGTTGATCGGCATCCTGGTCGTACTGGCGCTCTACGCAGTCCCCGGCAGCATCCGTCATCCTGTCACAACCGATTGAACACACGGCGAGAGACCGGCCGGTTCAGTGCTGAGTAAGCCAGGGCATCCGGACCTTCGGCAGAAGCTGCTCGGTGGTGCCGCCCACGATCCAGTCGAGCAGGCCCTTCTCGCCAAAGCACCCAGACACGAACAGGCCCGGCTGGATCTCGTCGAGCGCCTGCATGATCTCGTCCGAGGCCTCGCCATGGCCTTCCAGCGCATGGATCCGCACCTCGTAGCCATGGCGACGGCTCAGCACTGCAGCTGGCGAGGCCATGGCGTCCGCGGCGGCCACGCCGTAGCCCACCGACAGGATCACGATCTGCCGGCCCTCAAACAGGCCCGACAGGAGGCCGGCCTGCAGGGCACGCTGCACCGCTTCGCTGCCGTCATACGCCACGGCCACCGGGCCGGGGCCGATCGGCTCCTCGCCCACGAGCAGAACCGGTCTCGCGACACGGCGAAGGATCTGCTCGATCGGCAGCACGAACCCGGTCTCGATATCGTCCTTGGCCCTCGTGCGCAGCCTGGCGCGCGACATGACCAAGAGGTCTGCAGCCTCGCTCGCCGATGCCACGGCGTCAACCGAATCGCCCATAAGCTCGCGCACGCTGGGCTCGATGCCGGCGGCACCAAGCCGTGCCACCAGTTCCGAGCGCTCGGCCTGCAGCCGGCCGTTCAGGCGCGCCGTCAGGATCTCGTCACGGTGCTCGGCAATGCTGCCGCCACCGATGCCATGCGCTTCACCGCCATCGATGTCGCTGCGGTCGGGCGCCATGACGACATCGAGTTGCGCACCGTGCCGAAGCGCGATCTCGCAGGCACAGGCCAGGGCGACCTCGTCCGGCGTGACGCAGTCCGACGCCAGCAGGATCGAGCGCAGCATGACAGCTTCTCCGGATTGGTTGCCGTCGATCAGCTCAAAGGCGCATCGAGCGGCGCCGAACGCTTCAGGCGCAGCCGCTGACCGCGTGGGCCGGGGCGGCCCTCGTCCGATTCCTCGGGCTCGGCGGCGGCCACCGGCTCGGGCTCGACCGCCGGCTCTTCAGGCAGAGCCTCCTCGAACACCGGCGCCGGCGGCTGGACGCCCGAATACATGGGCGGCACGGCCGGCTGGGCAGATGAAAGGGCCAGCGCCATCTCGCGGAGCCGCTCGGGCCCCACGACAGCGCGCGCCGGACGCTCCTCGGGCTCGGATGCCGCCTGGTCTTCCTGCTCCAGCTCGAGATCCCGCGCATCGGCGATCGTGAGCTTGAGCCGTGCGAACTGCTCCAGGAACTCTTCGCGTTCCCTGGGGGCAAGCCGGTCGACCTGGCGCTCGTCGATCAGCCATTGCGCCTGTTCCAGCACATGGCGAGCATGACCCAGCTGTCCCGACGGCCTGGAATTGCCCACCAGGAGTTGAGCCAGGGCCTTTGTCGTGGGTTGGAGAAGACGCAGGAGATCGCGGGCTGACCCCGGGATCCGCTGACCCTGTCCGGTGTGCGGCGCGCCCTTCCGCGGATGCGGAGCATTCTTGCCGCGCTTCTTCACGTTGCGTCGGTAGGGGAACATCTTCCTCTTCTGTTCAGTACCAGACAGCGTTTCAGGTCGTTCAGGCCAAGATGCGGCTACCTGGAGTTGTCGCAAGCTGATCAAGTGCTTGCAGTGCCATCTTCCTCGCGGCGCATCAGGACAACTGTCCGCTCTGTCGGACACTCGATCCAATCGGCCGCTCGCGGCTACTCACCACCGATCGATGGAGACGGCGTACCTCGTCCGAAAGACCGGATCCCCTGGCTGTCGCCAACATCCCTGATGTCGACCTCAAGGGACAAGGCTTCGAGCAGCAAGGCTCGGCAATCTAATGAGACTTCGGGAGGCGTTGGGAAAGATCATAAGGGGCAATTGCGGATAATCAAGCAGTTCTGCACGGAAAACATCGATCAGGGCATGAGGATCCCTTTGGCGCAGCTGGTTCTCGTCCAGCTCGATCCCATGCCCACGATCTCGTCACAGCATCCCGCGCGTTCCGGCACACTCGACCCTGCGGAACGGCAACATCTTCACGGGAGAGCAGCGCTCAGAACGGGATGTCGTCGTCGAGGTCGGCCGGCGGCGAGGAAGGCCGGCTCCCGCTTCCGCCGGCACCACCGCCGCCACGCGGCGCGGAGCGGTCGGAGCCACCGCCCGAGCGCATCGGCGGCGTGCCGTGCTCGTCGTAGATGTCGTCCGGCGGCGCGCCGATCCGTCCGCCGCCGGCATCGCCGCCGCCCAGCAGCACGAGCTCGCCCTTGAACCGCGAGAGCACGATTTCCGTCGTGTAGCGCTTCTGGCCGGACTGATCCTGCCATTCCCGCGTCTGGATCTGGCCCTCGACATACACCGAGCGCCCCTTGGTCAGGTACTTCTCGGCCACGTCGGCCAGGTTCTCGTTCAGGATCACGACCCGATGCCACTCGGTCCGTTCCTTGCGCTCGCCGCTCTGCCGGTCCGACCAGCGCTCGGAGGTGGCGATCGAAAGATGCACGATCTTCTGGTTGTTCTGCGTGTAGCGCACCTCCGGGTCGCGCCCGAGATTGCCCATCAGAATGACCTTGTTGACGCTGCCGGCCATGACCGTCCTCGATTGCCTTGCTGGGATCGCGCACATCCTGCGCGGATCGTCCCCCTCCGGCGAACTTAGCGGTTCGGCCCGCCCGCGACGAGGGTTAGCGGAAGGTTCGCATGATCGGGCGCCCCGAAGGTCAGGACCGGCTGAGCCACGGTGCTGAGCAGGTCTCCCCCGCCGACCCGGCCGTCACCGTCCAGATCGACATGGGCGCGCAGGCCGTAATGGCGCCGGGCATCGACATCGGGCACCTCCACCGCAAAGTGGACGCGCCCGCCCGGCCCGACCGCCACGTCCTCGATGAGGAGCGTCCCCGCGACAGTGGACGGGGCGTCGGCGGGGCCGATCTCGCGCACCTCGACCAGCACCCGCGCGGCCTGCGCGTCCGGGGCATCCGCAGGCAGCAGCAGTTCTCCGGTCACGAGCATCGTCTCGGCCTCGTCCACCTCTTCATGCGGCACTTCCATCCGCCATGGCCTGCAGCGTGGTGGCCACCGCCGCCGTGATGGGCAGGCCGGTCCGCTGCTCCACGAACATCCACTGCCCCGCGGGATTCACCTCGAAGAACATGTGCGTCCCGTCCGGCCTTCGGCGCAGGTCGATCGCGCCATAGACTAGGCCCAGCCGGCTCATCAGCCGGTGGAGGGCCGCCTCGACCTCGTCCGGCAGTTCGACCGGGCGGATCTGGGCCTCTCCGATCACCATCCGCATGTCGGCCGGGTAAGAGGTGCCGGTAGCGTCGATTTCTGCGGCGAAGACCCGGCCGCCGACGATCGTCACCCGCAGGTCCACCCCGTCGACATATTCCTGGAAGATCACCGGTGCCAGACGGACCGTGTCGAGTTTGGCCAGGTCCTCGTCGCGCACCAGCCGTGTTTCCCGCCAGCCCTGCTCGGTGGCAAGGAACGCCTTGAACACGGTCCGTCCACCGCCGCGCTCGCCAAGGAAGGCGCGGGCACTGGCGGGGTCGGTCGTGACCAGCGTATCCGGCAGGCGCAGGCCCGCCTCCCGGGCCACCGCCCATTGGAAAGGCTTGCGATGGGCGGCCTCGTCCTCCCCTGGCGGGTTCATCCATGGGCAGGCGAGCGACGACAGCACGCCGCCGATCGCCTGATGGGTCTCGCTGGCGATGAACTGCCTGGCATGCGGGTCGGTCACGGCCGGGTCGCAGCCGAACGGCCGGACCCGGCGCCACCACACGGCCTTGACCCCGTCAAGGTCGACGGGGCCGTCGCCCGTCCCCAGCATCAGCCTAAGCACCTCCCGGTCCCAGCGAAGGTCAAGCCCGTACCGGCCCGGATAGTCAGCCAGGTCGATACGCGCTACCTGCCGACCGGCTGCCTGGAGGAGTGCCACGACCGCATCGGTGTGCTCCTCGCCCGGATAGGACACGACCAAGATCACGTTCAGACCGCCCCCTGCCCACCGCCCAGCATGGCCACGATCTGGTCATACTCCCGTGCAAGGGCGGCACGGTCCTGGTCCATGGCCGCGAGGGTCTCCGCAATGGCCTGGGCACGTTCCACCAAGCCTTCCGCCGACATGCCCTGGTCGGCAAAGTAGGGTGCTTGGTGGCCAGTCCCCAGCACAAACGGCTGCAGGCCAGGGTTGATCACCGGCCCCGGTCCCGGGAAGGGGCCGGGATCGAACGCGCCCTCCTTGATCGTCGGATCGGCCAGCAGTTCCTTGCGGGTATCCTGGATGGGATCCTTGCGGATCTCCTTGATCGTCGTGGGCGGGTCGCTGATCGGATCCTTGCGGATTTCCTTGATCGTCGGGTCCCGCACCGGGTCCTTGCGAACCTCCTTGAACGTCATGGGCGGGTCCGTGACCGGGTCCTTCGCCACCTCCTTGATCGTGCCGATCGGATCCTGGGCCGGCGGCTTGGGGTACATTATCTCCACGCCGGCAATGTCGCCCGCCGACAGGCCGCTGCGTTGCCCCATCGCGACACCGGGCGGCAGAGGCTGGGTCGGCACAAGCGTCGCCTGCCCGTTCGTCGAGAACGCGGTCGGCGGGTAGTGCATCACCGATCCATAGTCATAGGGGCCGAGATCGTCCCCGTCGGTGATGTGCTGGGTGAAGTTGTGCTGCATCGACGGGTCGATATTGGCCCACACGACCTGGACGAAGCCGTCGCGGTCCTCCCGGCTCTGCTCGTGCCAGAGGCCCACCGCATGCCCGATCTCGTGGATGGCGTTCCCGGTCGAGCAGTTCGGCCCCAGCGTGATGTCCTGGGGTCCTCCCTGGCGGCCGACCCAGGAGGAACAGCCACCGCCATTGACGAACCGGACATAGTCGGCGTGGGCGGCCGTGCGCGGCACGAACCGGATCCGGGTGTTGGCCTCCCAGTGCGCGATCGCGTCGGTCACCCGCTGCTGGTTGGGCAGGCCCGCATCGATCTCGAACGGAACCGTCGCGTTCGGCCAACGGAACTGCGCACCGCTGATGCCGACCGACTGGAGGGCGAGGTCGCCCGGTGCGCTGGCGCCGGTTCGTCCGACGACGATGTCGCCCTCGAAGATCGCAAGGCCTTCGACGTCGGCATAAAGAACCGGTTTGCGTCGGAATGTCATGCCGGTCTTGAAGATCGACCCTGCGATCGGGCCCGAACAGAACTCGCATGAATGGTTGGGATCCCGCTCACCTTTGCTGCGCGATCCACGAGGCGTGCGTCCATTGCTCTCGGCCATCGCTGCCCTCCCTGATCATTGCGGCATCGTGGCGCCAGCACCGGGTGATGCCGATGAGAGATCACCGGATACTATCCATCATCTCGGGCGTGCTGTCCATCTGGTATCGGATGCCTCAGGGCACTTGCGGTCGACCTGATCCATCAGCATCTATGGTCCGGCGCCGGCGCCAGCCCGTAGATGCTGCCACTGCCTGCTCCCCTCCCCAAGCTCGATCGGCCGGATACTCGATGGACGACATGATCCGCATCCGTGGTGCACGCGAGCACAACCTGAAGTCGGTCGATGTCGACATCCCCCGCAACAAGCTGGTCGTGATCACCGGCCTGTCCGGCTCGGGCAAGTCGTCGCTCGCCTTCGACACGATCTATGCGGAGGGGCAGCGGCGCTACGTCGAATCGCTGTCCGCCTATGCGCGGCAGTTCCTGGAGATGATGCAAAAGCCGGACGTGGACCAGATCAGCGGTCTGTCGCCGGCCATCGCCATCGAGCAGAAGACGACCTCGAAGAACCCGCGCTCCACGGTCGCCACCGTCACCGAGATCTACGACTATCTGCGCCTGCTCTATGCACGGGTCGGTGTCCCCTATTCGCCGGCGACCGGCCTGCCGATCGAGAGCCAGACCGTGGCGCAGATGGTCGACCGGGTGCTGGCCATGACCGAGGGCAGCCGGCTCTATCTGCTGGCGCCGATCGTGCGCGGCCGCAAGGGCGAGTACCGCAAGGAGCTGCTGGACCTGCAGCGCCGCGGCTTCCAGCGGGTCAAGATCGACGGCACGCTCCACGACATTGAGGATGCTCCTGCCCTCGACAAGAAGCTGAAGCACGACATCGAGGTGGTGGTCGACCGGATCGTGGTGGCCCCCGACCTGGGCGTGCGGCTTTCCGACAGCGTCGAGACCGCGGTCGAGCTGTCCGACGGCCTTCTGATCGTCGAGGATGCCGACAGCGGCGAGCGCCAGCTCCTGTCCGCCAAGTTCGCCTGCCCCGTCTCGGGCTTCACCATCGCGGAGATCGAGCCGCGCCTGTTTTCGTTCAACAGCCCGCACGGCGCCTGCCCGGCCTGCGACGGGCTGGGCCGCACCATGTTCATGGATCCGGACCTGGTGGTCCCGGACCCCGACCTGTCCTTGGCCGAGGGCGCCATCGAGCCCTGGGCGGACAGCAGTTCGACCTGGTACCCGCAGACGCTGGCGAGCCTTGCGCGGCACTACAAGTTCGACCTGGACACGCCCTGGAAGAAGCTGCCGCAGGCGACGCGTGACGCCGTGCTGCACGGCTCCGGCACCGAGGCGGTCACCATGCGCTATGCCGACGGCCTGCGCACCTACGAGAGCAAGAAGCCCTTCGAGGGCGTGGTCACCAACCTTCAGCGGCGCTGGCGGGAGACCGAGAGTGCCTGGATGCGTGACGAGCTCTCGCAGTATCTGAGCTCCGCGCCCTGCGAAGCCTGCCGGGGCTGGCGGCTCAAGCCCGAGGCGCTGTCGGTCAAGATCGACGGGCTGCACATCGGCCAGGTCACCGACAAGTCCGTTCTCGATGCCGACCGCTGGTTCTCGTCCCTGGATGCGCGGCTGACCGCGCGGCAGGGCGAGATCGCGGTACGGATCCTGAAGGAGATCCGCGACCGCCTGCGCTTCCTCAACGATGTCGGGCTGGGCTATCTGACGCTTGCGCGCGACTCGGGCACGCTGTCCGGCGGCGAGAGCCAGCGCATCCGCCTGGCCTCGCAGGTCGGCAGCGGCCTGACCGGCGTCCTTTATGTGCTGGACGAGCCGTCCATCGGCCTGCACCAGCGCGACAACGACCGGCTGCTGGCAAGCCTGCTGGGCCTTCGCGACCTCGGCAACACGGTGATCGTGGTCGAGCACGACGAGGATGCGATCCGCGCCGCCGACCACCTGATCGACATGGGCCCGGGCGCTGGCGTCAACGGCGGGATCGTGGTGTCCGAGGGCACGCCCGAGCACGTCATGCACGACCCGGCCAGCCTGACCGGCCAGTATCTGTCGGGCCGGCGCCAGATCGCGGTGCCGGTAAGGCGCCGCCCGATCGATCCGGAGCGGGTGCTGAAGCTGGTCAATGCCCGCGCCAACAATCTCCACGGCGCCACCGCGAGCTTCCCGCTCGGCAGCTTCGTCTGCGTGACCGGCGTGTCCGGCTCCGGCAAGTCCAGCCTCGTGATCGACACGCTCTACCCGGCGCTGGCCCGCAAGCTGAACGGCTCCCGCAAGGCGCCGGCCGTGCATGACGACCTGCAGGGCCTGGAATACCTGGACAAGGTCGTGGAGATCGACCAGTCGCCGATCGGCCGCACGCCCCGCTCCAACCCCGCGACCTATACCGGCGCGTTCGGACCGATCCGCGACTGGTTCGCGGGCCTGCCGGAGGCGCGGGCGCGGGGCTACAAGCCCGGCCGCTTCTCGTTCAACGTGAAGGGCGGCCGCTGCGAGGCCTGCCAGGGCGACGGTGTCGTCAAGATCGAGATGCACTTCCTGCCCGACGTCTATGTCCAGTGCGACGTCTGCAAGGGCAAGCGGTTCGAACGCTCGACTCTGGAGGTGACGTACAAGGACAGGTCGATCGCCGACATCCTGGCGATGACGATCGACGAGGCCACCGACCTGTTCGAAGCGGTACCGCCGATCCGGCACAAGCTGGATACGCTGAAGCGGGTGGGCCTTGGCTACGTGTCGCTGGGCCAGTCGGCCACGACGCTCTCGGGCGGCGAGGCGCAGCGCGTGAAGCTTGCCAAGGAGTTGGCGCGCCGGGCGACCGGACGGACGATCTACATCCTGGACGAGCCGACCACCGGCCTCCATTTCGAGGATGTCCGCAAGCTCCTGGAAGTGCTGCACGCCCTGGTCGATGCGGGCAACACGGTGGTGGTGATCGAGCATAATCTCGAGGTCATCAAGACCGCCGACTGGATCGTCGATCTCGGCCCGGATGGCGGCACTGGCGGCGGCCGGATCGTGGCCGAGGGACGTCCGGAGGAGGTGGCCGCGCACCCTGGCAGCTACACCGGCACCTATCTGTCCCGCCTTCTGCCGAAGACGGTACCGGAACTGGCGGCTGCGCCGGCAAGCGGAAAGAAGCGCCGGCGCGCCTAGTCGTTCCGGATCAGGCCGGCATTAACGTTCCATCAACCAATGGGTGCTAGCTTCGGGCTCCAGCGCGGTGCTGTCCGCAACGGAGACGGAGTTCGATGTCCATCGACCGCAACATGCCGATCCTGATCGTCGACGATTACAAGACGATGCTGAGGATCATCCGCAACCTGTTGAAGCAGATCGACTTCGCCAACATCGAAGAGGCCACCGACGGAAGCATGGCGCTCGGGATGATGAAGCAGAAGAAGTTCGGTCTGGTCATCTCGGACTGGAACATGCAGCCGATGACCGGCCTCGACCTGCTCAAGGCCGTGCGCGCCGATGCGCAGCTCAAGACGACGCCGTTCATCATGGTGACAGCGGAGAGCAAGACCGAAAACGTGGTCGCGGCGAAGGAAGCGGGTGTGAACAACTATATCGTCAAGCCCTTCAACGCGGAAACCCTGAAGGGCAAGATCGCCAGCGTGCTGGGAGCCTGACATGAGCAGCGAACTCCCGACGGCAGTGGACGAAACCGGCCTCACGCCCTCGCAGGATGGTACCGCCTCCATCGTCTGGGACCTGAAGGCCCTGGCCACCTATATCGAGCATGCCCGGCACGAGATCGTCTCGATCCGGGCCGAGGAGATCGCTGCGCGGTTCATCCCGACCGCCAGCGACGAACTCGGCGCCATCAACCAGCACCTGGAGCATGCGACGGATCGCATCCTGGATAGCTGCGAGACGATTGAGGGGCTGTCCGGGGACCTGTCCCAGGAACGGGCGGCAACGATGGGCTCCGCGATCACGGCCATCTACGAAGCCTGCAATTTCCAGGACCTGACCGGCCAGCGCATTTCCAAGATCGTGGCGACCCTGCAGGAAATCGAGCGGAGGATCAGCGTGCTGATCGCCCGGACGGACGGCATGCTCGGTCGCTGCTCCCCCACCGAGGATACGCCGGCGGCGGCCAAGGAGGTCCCGCAACTGCTGAACGGTCCGGCCCTGCCCGGCCAGGGCGTGTCCCAGGACGATGTCGATGCCCTGATCGGCGCCTCCTTCGGTTGAGCTGGAGATGCCGGAGTGCGGCCTGTGCTCCGGCTCATAGCCGATGGGAACGGGACCTTGCCAGTATCCTACCTGCCGGCGTCGACAGGCCCTGCGCGAGCCAGGCGCGCCGCCACCATCAGCCTCGTCCTGGCCGCATCGGCCCTGGCCGGCTTGATCCCTGCCGGGACAGGTGGCCAGCCTTCGCTGGTCCAGCCGCCCGCCGAGGAAAGGGCAAACATGCCGATCCGCTTCCGGATGGGCACGCAGGGAACGCTCGCGCGGATCGTCCTGGAGAGCGAGGCCCCCTTCACCGCGACGGAGGATCAGGACGGCGGCGACCTGGTATTTCGGTTCGGCCGCGAACTGCACGGGGATGCGCGCCGCCTGCCGGTGGTGCTGGGCGAGGTGGTTCTTTCGGCGACCGCGCGTGGCGACACGCTGCGCCTGCGGCTCCGGCAGGGGGTCTTCGTCGAGCCGCGGCAGTCCGGTCCCGGACGGATGACCCTCGAGTTCCGGCACGCGGCATCGACGCCGGACGCTGAGGAACCGGATGATGCCGCCCCTCTCCCGGCCCTCCTCACCGAGGATCCGGTGGATCTGCCCACGGGAACGCTCCGCCAGACCCCGGAGCGCGCAGCGGCCGCATTGACGGCTCGCGCACAAGGTTCCGCCCTGCCGCTGGAAGCAGGGATCGGGAAGGCCCTCGCCCAGACGTCGCCAGTGCTGTCGGCGCAACCAGTTCAGGCTCGCCTCCAGGTCGCCGCGACGGCGGAGACGGGCCAGGGTGTGGCGATCGACTATCGATGGAACGACCGAGTACCAGCCGCGGCGTTCATGCGTGACGACCAGCTCTGGATCGTATTTGCCGCCCAAGCCGAACGAATCAACTCCGACCCGGTGGACCTGACCCGCACCCTGGAGGGTCGCGTTCTCGAAGCCAGGCGTGAAGCGCGCGACACGTCCCTGGTCTTCCGTCTGCGGCTGGCCGCTGGCGTGCACGCGGCCTTCATGTCCAGGCCCAGCCCCGGTGGCGGCAGCATCTGGCGGCTCGTTCTTGCGGGGCCAAACGATGTCGAGCCGACTCCGACAGGAGGTTCCACCGCCCCTCCCGAGGAAGGCCGCGGTACCCTGCGCTTTCCAGGCGTGCGGACCGCCCTCTGGCTCTCCGACGCTGTAACGGGCGACCGCCTGCTGGTGCTTCCACGCGACCCGGGCCTGTTCGCTCCGTACGCGGGCAAGTCCTATCCGGACGTGGAGATTCTACCGAGCCTGGCGGGGGTGGTCATCCAGCCATGGCGCCCGGAGAGCACGGCGGAGCTGGACGGAACGACGATGCTGGTGCGCCGCTCCGACCGGCGGCCTCTCGCCTTGGCGCGCGAGGAGGGGGCCGAAGCACTGGAGACGGCCCCCGCCGCACTGGATTTCGTTCGCCTGGGGGCGATCCCGGCATTGCAGGCACGCCGTGCGGCCGCAGCCGGGCTCGCCGCCGCTCCGGACGACATCGACCGGCGGGCCGAGCTGGTCCGTGCCTTGCTCGCGGCGAGACTGGTGGCGGAAGCGCTGACGGTGCTGGATCGGGATGATCGGGAGCGCCCACAGCTCGCGGTCCTGGCAGCGGTGGCGGACGCGCTGGAGGACCCTGGGAAGGTGGCGATGGAACGCTTTGCTCCGGCCTCGCCCGCCGATGCCGAGGAGACAGCCCTTTGGCGTGCGCACCTGTTGGCGAGCCGGGGAGACCTGCGCGGATCCATCGAAGCGTTCGAGCGATCCGGCAATGTTCTCGAACGCTACCCGGCTCCATTGCGCGCCGTCCTGGCACCCAGCGTGGTGGGCGCCCAGATCGAACATGGCAGCGCCGATGCCGCGTTGGCAGTCCTGGACAGGCTGCTCGGGAACGCGGTCGACCCGCAGGAGATCGCGCTCCTGGAACTGCTGCAGGGTCGTGCTTTGGCCAGCGAGGAGGCGCACGTGGCCGCCCGGCGCAAGTTGCTGCGGGCCGCAGCACAAGGCGATCGTGATGTGGCCATGGCCGCGCGGGGAGACGGCATCGACCTGGACCTCCGTTCCGGCGTGATGGCAGCCGGCTCTACCAATGCCGAGCTGGCTGCGATGGCGCCCAGCTGGGAGGGACGACGACAGGAGGGTGCGCTGGAACAGCGCCGGGCACGCGTCGCGCTGCAGGCGAGTGACTGGAGGGCGGCGCTCTCGGCCGCAGACCGCGCCGCCCGGCTGCCGACCGGCGCCACGGAGCGTGAACCGGTCACGGCGGTGGGCGTGCTGGCGCAGGCGCTGGCGGCGCCGGACCTCAGCGCGTTCGGCAAGCTGCAGCTGCTGCAAGATCGGCAGCTCGGCCTGCTGCGTGATCCCGCCCTGGCCGCACCGATAGCCCTGCTGGCCCGCGACCTCGCACGAGCCGGCGCCCCCAGGACGGCAGATTCGCTCCTTCGGGCTGCCGGAGCAAGCGACCCTGCACAGGAGTCCGTCCCGCCTCTGTCTTCCCCCGATCCACCCGCCACGGACAGTCCTGAAGGCGACATGGCACGCCTTCTGACAGCCATTGCCGAGGACCCGGTCCGTGCGATCGCCGAGGAACATGCCCAGCTGGAATCGTTCCTGGATTCGCTGGCCGGACCTCAAGCCAAGCCAGCGGCTCCGTAGGACGGCGATGGAAGGAAGGACAACTGCGCGCACGGCTTGCATGCAACACGCAAGGATCGACGTTCGGGCGCAGATGGGCCGGCCCATTCAGCTCTGGTTGCCGCCGAACCTCTCGATCGATTGGGCGAGCTCCCTGTGGCTGCGCGCATAGTCCTGCAGGGAGATCCCTTGGACAGCTGCCTCCCAGGACTGCCGGATTGCGCGGACACCTGCTGCCGGTCCTCCAGGGTGCCCGATGATCCCGCCACCGCCCAGGTAGAGCAGATCGATGGTCTCGCCGGTCCGCCGATAGGTTTCCGGCGCCTGTCCCCCCCACTGCCCGGAGCAGACTACCGGCAAGGCACGGTCGGCCAGCGACAGCATGGGCGTGCTGCAGGCCTGGAAGGAGCGCACGAAGCTGTCATCAGGTTCCCAGTACTTGGCGCCGATGCCGTTGACCTGGAACTGGTCCACGCCCAGCAACCGCCAGATCTTCTGGTAGACCGAGAACTCGAAGCCCAGCGCCGGGTGCCTTGTCAGGATGTCCCACCCGTTCCGGTGCGCATGGAGGACGAGCCCGGACCGCTTCCGCAAGAAGTGCAGACCAGCTGGACCGACCGAGACGATGTTCACGACCGCGGCATTGCCGCCAGCGGCCAGGATGGCGTCATGGTGCCGCAACATCTGGTCCGGATCGCTCGACGACAACCCGAACGCGTACATGACCTTCTTGCCGGTTTTCTGCTCGTGGTCGAGGATGATCGGCATGACGGCCCGCACCCGCTCCTCCAGCGGCGAGTAGCCCGGATTCATCAGCTTCTCGTCGTCCTTGATGAAGTCGACCCCGGCCTCGACCAGCTGCCTGGCGATCTGCGCGCTCTCGGTCGGCGACAGGCCGAGATTGGGCTTGATGATCGTGCCGATCAGAGGCCGTCCATGAACCGCCGTCAGCCGTCGGCTGCCTTCGATGCCGAATTGCGGCCCCGGCTGCGCCCGGACGAAGGCGTCGGGCAGGTCGATGTCGACAATCCGGATCCCCGTGAGCTCCCTGATCGAGAACACGCCACCCAGGCAGATCGTGAGCAGCGCCGCGATATCGGTGCCGACCACGTCCAACGGGAACTCGATCCCGACGTCGGCACGGACGAAGGGGCCCGGCCGGTCCGTGGGGAACCCCGGGTCGCGTGCGTCGGGCAGTGGCCGGATCTCCACCACGCGCGCAGCACAGCGTGCCTTCAGTTCGGCAGTCTCGCCGGCCACCTCCGTGAACGTCCCAGTCGACTGGTCGCTTGCGATCTTGGCCGCCACGGCCTCGATCGAGCCAGTCGTCTCGACCCGATAGGTCACCTTGATCTGCGTCGGTCGATCGCCCGGCATCCGCCCCCTGCCCCGCTGCTGGCCGGGCTGGTATGGTCCCACCGCCGATGGCGTCAAGGACAGCTGTGAACATGACGATGCCCTTCGGGCGGCCTTGGCTGTCCTTTTATGGCGATGACCTGACCGGTGCCACCGACGCGCTCGAGGCACTGGGCTCGAGCGGCATCGACACCGTGCTGTTCGTCCGGGTACCGGCACCACACGAGCAGGCGCGCTTCCAAGGGGCTCAGGCCGTGGGCCTTGCCGGCACCAGCCGGAGCCGGCCACCGGCATGGATGGACGAGCACCTGCCGCCAGCCTTTGCCTGGCTGCGCGACCAGGACGCCCCGCTATGTCACTACAAGGTCTGCTCGACCTTCGACAGCGCGCCCGAGATCGGCAGCATCGGCCGCGCCGCCGACATCGGCGCAGCCGTGTTCACGTCGTCCGTTGTCCCCATGGTGGTCGGCGTGCCGCAGCTGCGCCGCTATACCTTCTTCGGTCACCTCTTCGCCGACTATCGCGGGCAGGTCCATCGGCTCGACCGTCATCCCGTCATGAGCCGCCATCCCGTCACGCCGATGGACGAGGCGGATCTGCGCCGCCACCTGGCCAGGCAGACCAGCCGCTCGATCGGCCTGATCGACCTGCCGTCGCTCGCCCGGGCGGACGTCGACAATGTGGTGGACCGTCTGGCTGCCGATCACGAGATCCTGCTGATCGATGTGGCCGACGAGGCAAGCCAGCTGGAGGCAGGCCGGCAGCTTGTCCGCCTTCAGGCGGCAGGTGGCCGTTTCGTGATCGGATCATCCGGCGTGGAATATGCGCTGATCCGGACGTGGCGGCGCGAAAGCTTGGTCGGCGGGCCGGTTGCCTTCCCTGCACCCGAACGAATCGATCGGCTGGCCGTGGTGTCCGGCAGCGTGTCCCCGACCACCGCGCGGCAGATCGAATGGGCATGTGCCAACGGCTTCGAGCTGGCGGCGATCGAGCCGGGCCAGCTGCTGGCGGACAATGGCATCGAGACCGCCCTGACGCAGGCGCTGGACGTCCTGGGGAAGGGGCTGAGCGTCATCGTCGCGACGGCCCAGGGTCAGGCAAGCACCAAGCCGATCCCGGACGAGGCGCGGCACGAGATCGGCCGTCGTCTCGGAATTATCCTGCACGAACTGGTAAGGCGTGCCAGCCTTCCGCGCGCCGTGGTGGCCGGCGGGGATACATCGAGCCACGCGCTGCGCGAACTCGATGTCCTCGCGCTCAAGCTGTGCCTGCCGCTGCCGAAGACCCCGGGATCGCCACTTTGCCGCAGCTTCCGCAGCGACGGCTCGCAAGGCCCGGAGCTCGCGTTCAAGGGCGGGCAAATCGGAGCCGACGACTATTTCGTGGCCATCCGGGACGGTGTTGGCTGAGGTCCTTCAGGACTGCCTCTGCAAGCCGCCCCAGGGGTTGGGCATCAGCCGGTTCTCCCGTTGCTGGAGCGTGGCGGCACCCCGCGATCATCAAAAACCAGGGCCTCATGACGACGGCTCGCCGCAAGGTGGCCGGCGTGCCACCCGACATCGACCGGGCTCAGGCGAGCCAGCCGGATCGTTGCCGTGGAGGCCCACCACTATTGCGCCCTGGTTCGGTGGGATGGAGTACCCAGTTGTAGGTTCGATCGCGGTGGCGGCGTCTGTCCGGCGGATCGGCCGGATGGTCAACATGACGACCAACAGGCCACTGGCGTTGATCCGGTCGACGAGCCCTCCCGCCGACTTCGCATTCATGGCCGGGGCGGCCCCAGCCGCGGATGCCGCGGGCTGGGGGCGCCGGCCAACGTGCAGGTTGCATTCGGAGCCTCCTGCCGCAGGCGCCGACCCCGTGGTTGTGGAACATCGTCGGGATCGGGCAGGCTCATCTGTTGTGAAGACGTCCGACGGCTCGAGCGAGTTGAGCGCCCGCTCCGTCACGGAAGTAGCCAGCATCCTGGTGAGCCCGGTGCCGGCGCCATCCCAGGTGGACGCACTTGGACTGATCCGCTCCTACCAGTCCACCGGCGTGGAGGCCGAACAGCTCGGGCAGATCGGCGAGGCCATATCCGCACATGGCGCAAGGGGAGTGCATCTTGGGCGGCGCCGCCACTCCGTCCAGTCCCACAAGCTATCCTGGCAGGCACCGGACTCGGAGCGGGCGGTGGCGTGAAGCCCTCCACCCGGTCACGAATGTTGGCCTGGATGACGTCGCCTTCGTCGTGGCCCGCTTCCTGCCGCACCTCGATCGAGACAAGCTGCGGGTGACGTCGGTGCCGGGGCCGCCACCCCTATGACGAGGTCCAAGCTGGGTGACAGCAGCTTGCAGGCTACGCCCTTGGCATCGTGCCTGTCGCCATCGAGCACCTGCCGAAACTGGAGACCACCGTTGGTGAGCGGCGCAGAAGGTACGTCCGTGTCACGGTCGACCGCTGCTCCCGCTCTGTGCGTCCGCTCGTCAAGGACAAGACAGCGAGCAAAGCGCCATCGCCGCCTTACGCGTCACCTACATGGCTGCCGACCATGTCAGCTGGTTTGTTCGGGCCCGAGCTGTACGGCCCTCAGATGAGGTAGTGCGGGTTGATCTTGTAAATTGAGGATCGACCTTCCAGGCGTCGCAGATCGCCTGGACCGGTGTCCGCCATCACAGTGTCTGCAGATGCCTGGCGACGCTGCAGGCAGCGACGAAGGCCAGGACGTGTGC
>NZ_DATAGQ010000003.1:0-2427 GCF_036263595.1 Geminicoccus sp.
GGGAGTTGAACAAGGTCATCCAGGAGGACCCGGTCGAGATCGAGGGCTTCCCCGTGCCCCTGCCGCCGCTGATCACCGACATCCTGCTCTCGATGGACGACCGGTTCATGTATTTCTCGAACTGGCTGCACGGCGACCTGCGCCAGTATGACATCAGCGACCCGGCCAATCCGAAGCTGACGGGCCAGGTCTGGATCGGCGGCATGCTCGGCAAGGCGCCGGAGGTGAACGGGCGCAAGGTGGCGGGCGGGCCGCAGATGCTGCAGCTCTCGCTGGACGGCAAGCGCCTCTACTGCACGACCAGCCTGCTGTCCTCCTGGGACAACCAGTTCTATGCCGGGATGGACGAGCTGGGCTCCTGCATGCTGCAGATCGATTGCGACACGGACAAGGGCGGCCTGTCGATCAACAGGGACTTCTTCGTCGACTTCGGCGCCGAGCCACGAGGTCCGGCACGTGCGCACGAGATGCGCTACCCGGGCGGCGACTGCACGTCCGACATCTGGCTCTGAGCATCCGCACCGCGGTGCGCCGGTCGGGCAGCCTGCCCGATCAGCGCGCCGCGGCGCCCTTTCTCAAGGCGGCCAGATGCTGTCCGTCCGAGGCCAGATGCGCCCAGCGCGCATCCTCGTTGACGGAGTAGTAGGGCACGTAGTGGGGCGTGCGTTCCTGCGGCAGCAGCGCGTTCGTGAGGTTGTCCAGCACGAGCAGGTGGTCCTGCACCATGACGACCAGGACGGCGTGGGCGAGGTCGCGCGAGGTATCCTGGACGACCACCATCCGCATGTCGCTGGCCGGCACGCCCAGCTGGCGCAGCGAGCGGTACTTCAGGATCGCGTAGTCCTCGCAGTCGCCGGTGAGCCGAAGGAACTCCAAGGGCGAAGCCCAGTAGTCGCTCTTGCCCCACACGGCCATGTCCGGCTGGTACGGGATCCGGTTGACGAAGCGGTTGACGGCCTTGACCTGGTCCAGCCGGTCCAGCCCCTGCAGTTCGACCAGCAGGACCTGCCATCCGACGGCCGCCCTGGACGTGCAGGCGGGCCTGGCCTCGGCACAGGCGGCGTAGACGGGCTGTTCCGCCTCAATCTTTTCCAGCACCCGGCGCCATTGCGGCAGGGCCAGTTGCCGATCCGCCCGAACTTCAACGGTGTTGAAGACAGCCGGCAGGCCGGCGGCCAGCAAGGACTGGCTATATGCCAGCACGAGCCCGGTTGTCGCCAGGCTCAGGATGATGATGCGCCGCATCATCGCGCGCTCCGTCTTGCACGGGCCCTACATGAGCCCGTCGCATGTTCCTCGGAGCGCAAGATGCGGCGCCAATGATGAACGCAACGGTAACGCCCGGCGGCCTCGAGCGGCGCGCCATACAGCAGTACTCGGGAAGGTGGCGGACGGTCAGCCGGCCGGGGACCTGCGCCGCGCGAGCAGCCATGCGGCGCCATAGCCCACGGCCATGACCAGGGCGGCCGTGGCCATGGTCAAGGTGCCTACCGCCGGCACCTGCGGCGTATAGCCGGACTGGAGCTTGGCGCTGACCCATTCAGGGATCGTCTGGTCGGCGCCGGTCGCGAACATCGACAGGGGAAAGTTCGCCCAGGACAGCAGGAACGAGAACAGGAAGCCCGAGAAGATGCCCGGCGCCAGGATCGGCAGGGTGACTTCCTTGAGGACCTGCCAGCGGCTGGCCCCGAGATCGAACGCGGCCTCCTCCACGGCGGGATCGAAGGCATAGACCTGGATGGCGATCACCATCGTCGCGATCGGGGCGATCCAGACCAGATGAGCGAAGATGGCCGCTTCCCAGGTGGGCGTCACGCCGATGGCGGTGAACCAGAGCAGCAGGGCCAGGCCCAGCACCGCCTGCGGGAACAGGATCGGCAGGAGCAGGATCTTCTGGAAGGCCTTGCGGCCGCGCCAGTCGTAGCGGGCGAATGCCAGCGCGCCGAAGAAGGCCAGCAGTGTCGACACGACAGCCACGGCCAGCGCCAGCAGGAGGGAGATCCAGAAGAACCCGCGGATCGACAAAGACGAGAGGACGTCCTCGTAGGACTGGAGGCTGTAGGCGGGGATCGGAAAGCGGAAGAACTTCGAGCGCGAGAACGAGGCGAGCACGAGGGTCGCCATCGGCAGGTACATGAACAGGATCAGGACGGTGATCGCGGTGCCGTAGAACAGCCTGACCCGGCGGCTGATATCGTTCATCGCTCACTTCCGCCCGAAGATGGTGTCGAGGTCGATGCGCTTGAGCAGCGTCCAGGCAAGCCCGCCGGCCAGGATGATCATCAGGACGGACAAGGCGGATCCTTTCGGCCAGTTCTGCGCGAAGGTGAACTCCTTCTGGATGTCCTGCGCGATCATCACGACCGCCGTGCCGCCCAGGATCTTGGCTTCCGAGATGGCACCCGCTGCCAGGATGAAGGTCATCAG
>NZ_DATAGQ010000004.1:0-38856 GCF_036263595.1 Geminicoccus sp.
CTCAGCCAGTCCCGGCGGCTGTGCAGGGACTATGAGTGGCTACCTCAGACAAGCGAAACCATGATCTACGCTGCCATGAGCCGGATCATGCTCAAAAGGCTAGCAAGATCCACAGCTTAAGCATTTGAAAACCGTTTCTAGTCCGCCTGCCTTTCCATCTTCAGCCCAAGCCTTTAGTTCCGGATCCCAAGTTTTTCGCTGTGCATCCCCACTCGCGTTCCATTCCCATCGACTTCGTACAACAAGCAGGTCACCGGTAAGTACCTTCCACCTTTCTGCAACATTGCCGGTACCTTCAGGAATATGAACGTCGAGTTCCACTACTGAAGACACCCCATCTGCAGCCCACCGGCAGCGATCTCGTTCAATGTTAAACCTGCTTGGAGTATGCGCTAGTTCATATGCACGTAGAATAGTCGATTTTCCTGAGTTGTTCTTTCCTACCAAGCATACGACATCATCTAGTTCAACTGCAACACCTTCTTCCCCTATACATCCCAAGTTCTTCACGAATATCTTCAGAAGCTTGGAACGCCTGGACAATGGCCTCTCCCTTTCGCGTCTTCGGCTAAGCTATAGGAAGGAGAGACAACAGATCAACATCTTTGCTAATCTTGGCGTCGGTCTTGTATTGCGGATGTAAAACGGTTCAATGGAGACATTTAGCAAGTCGCTCAGTCGCAGCCTTCTGATCTTTTGGATGACGTCGATGTAGGCAAAGAGACGCATCAGTGTTCGCGTGGGGTAGACGGGCCGGGTCTCGCGTTCCAGATTGCTTTTAATTGAGCGCATCATATAGTGTAGGGTACACGCACCCCCGGATCGTCAGCCGGAAAGTCCTTGTTGTTGCGTGTCACAAGCAGCAGCCCATGTATTTGGGCAGTCGCCCAGATGATTGCATCTGGCAGCTTGATTCGAAAGCTTCGCCGCAGTTCCACCGCCTGCCCTGCCACGCGCTCCTCAATGCCGATCACGTCGAACGCGTGCAGGAACTGATGAGTGACAGCCTGCAGGTCGGGGGCGGCTCCGATCATGACCTCCATCCAGGTGACGACACTGATCGCCTTCCCGCTGTAGCGCCCGAGTTCGACACGAGCCTCCGGGACAGCACTGAGGTAGTCGATCAGGATGTTGGTGTCGAACAGCGCCTTCACCATTCGCGGCGCAGCTTTTCCTCGTAGGCGAGGCCGTCCTGCCTGCGGTCCCCCCACAGCCCGAAAGCATCGTCCAACTGCCTGTTCCGCTGCTTGGCCAGGAAGTCGTCGATGGCTTGGCGAATGAGGGCTGCCCGCGACTGCCGCTCGGCCTTCGCCAGCTCATCGAGTGCTTGAACCTGCGCCTCCCCAAGATCGACCAGCGTCCGCATTCCTGTCTCCATGATAGCTGATATCTTCAGCATATATCATTGATATGCAGCTCGACAATCTCGGCTGCGTGAGCGGTACGGGGGTCAGGCTGGCGCTGCGAACACTCGTGAGGCTGCAGTACCATCGGCCTCGGAAGTACAAGTCTTCCGAGGCCCCGAGCGAACGCGGCTGGCGACCATGCCAGCCGCGGTCGCACTGCCCCTCCTACTTCCCCGAACTCGGCTTGATCGCCGGAATCGAGTGCAGGTACACATAGATCGCCAGCAGGTCGCGCTCGATCATGTTCTTGTAGACCGGCCAGGGCATGACCTGGAGGATCCCGCCCCCGTCCGGATCGTGGCCCGTGCGCATTGCCTGGCGGAACGCGCTGTAGGAGAGCCCGGCCGGCCGGCCGTTCTTGTAGGGCGTGAGGTTCGGCGAGGTGAACGGGCCGAACTGGTTCCCCCCAGCGAGGTAGCCCTTGGTGTTGACCTTTGTCGGCTGCCCCTGGAACGGGTCGCCGCCCGGTGCGTAGGGCGGATTGGTGTGGCAGTCGTTGCAGCCGCCCACGCCGTTGACGATGTAGCTGCCAAGGCCGATCAGGGCGCGGTTGCGGTTCCCGACGTTCAGCTTGACCGGTGCGATCGCGTAGCCCTGCTTGATGCGGGCCGTGTCGTCGTCGGCTCCAGCCGCCCCAGGCAGGCCCGCCATCCCCAGCGCCGCGGCGCCGGCCATCGCGACATGCCGCCAGCCCCGTTTCTTCGTCTGCATCGCCATCGTTTCCCTCCCGGTGAGGCGGACCGCCAGCCGACCCGCACGCCCCCCGGAACACGCCTGGCAGACCATGCCGGACAGGTGCCCCGTTCCTGCCGCCAGCCCCGGACCATTGTCCGGCAGCGACCGACGACCAAAGGGAACCCGAGCGCCGAACCGCTCCTCCAGGCCGAAACTCCCGAAAGGCTTCATCTTCATGATCGACCCTGCACCGCGGGAAATCTTCCGTCAACGATGAGAACCATTCCAAGAAGAACGGCAAAGGCGCGCTTCCTCCTGTCGGTTTTCTTCTTCCGGAACCGGGCCCTTACTCGCCGGCGACCCGCTGCCGCCCCGACCACGGATCGCCGGGTGGGCAGATCTCGCACCCGGGCATTCGCACCGTGCCATTTCCTGCCTCATTCCCCGGCAGGCCGTCCGCGCCTGATCACTCCCGGCCTACGAGATCAGGGCGGAACTCCACTGTGGATTCACCGTTCCCCAAGAGCTCCATCGAACCAGTTTGACTCACGGGCTTACAAGGGAGAACGGATCATGAAGCGGTTGCTACTCCTTTCCACGGCCATGCTCGGCTTTGCAATGGCCCCTGCCCTGGCGCAGGAAACGGCGCCGGCTCAGCCTGCCGATCCGGCGCAGCAGACGACGGTTCCACCTGTCGCCGACCCGGCCGCGCCCGCCGCCGATCCCGCCGCTCCGGCCGCCGACATGGCAGCGCCCGCCACGGAGGAGGCGGCACCCACCACCGATGCCCCGGAGCCCACGCCGGTGCCGGAGCAGCAAGAGGGCGAGGTCCGCGCGGAGAGCCTGATGGGCGTGGACGTGACCAATGGCCAGGACACGATCGGCCAGGTGTCGGACCTAGTCGTGACGGAGGACGGCCAGGTCCAGGCGATCGTGGTGGGCGTCGGCGGCTTCCTTGGCATCGGTGAGAAGCTCGTCGCCCTGGACTGGGAAAGCGTCAAGCTGACCCGGCAGGATGATGACCGCACCTTCGAGGTGTCGGCGACCCGGGAAGAGCTCGAGCAGATGCCGGCATACAGGACGCTGGAGGACAAGGAAGCCGAGGCGGCCGCCCAGCGTACCCAGCAGCAGATGGACCAGGGCGGGGGCGCCATGCCGGGCACGGCAGCCCCAGGTACGGCGGCGCCGGGCGCGACCACCGCGCCGGCGGCACCGGCCGCCCCGGCGACAACCAACCCGTGACGCCGGGAGGATAGCGATCCGTCAGGGTGCGCCGGGCGGCATAACCGTCCGACGCGCCTCGTCCCCGCCATAGCGCTCCCGGTTCCGTGTCCGCCCATGTCCTTCGCGCGCAATGCTGTCTGGCGGGACGGCATGCGGCACCATCGGAAAAACGGGGTCAGATCCTGCAGCTTGCGGCCAGCGAACCCGCACGACCATCGGTCGGGTTGACCCGCCACCGGGTCCGTCACATCCGGTCGACCTTCGCTCTCCGGCAAGGTCGATGATCATGGCATCCGGACAGGCGGATCTGCTAGAGTTCAGGACCAAGAACCAAGAATGCCAGGGCCATGATCCTGACCATGCACCGCCGACACTCGCATCACCCTCACCTCCCGAACCGGTCCTCGGATGAAGGCTGCGCCGATACATGGACAGGCCGCACCAGCGACGTGCGCCGCACGCGCACACCAAATCTGCATGAACGAACCCGAGGGCTTGAGGACATCTGCACGTCGGAATCGCACGAACGAACCCGAGCCCGCCGCTCGTCCTCTGCCTCGACAGCCGACCGACAGCAGCCACAAGTTCAGACGTCAGAATGGCATGAACGAACCCGGGAACGGCTTCACCAAAAACACGAACGGCCGCCTGAAAGGCGGCCGTCGCAACAGGTTAGGAGGTAAAGCTCAGAGAGTGCCGAAGACGGCGGCCGTATCGCTCATCCGGCAGGAGAAGCCCCACTCGTTGTCGTACCAGGACGCCACGCGGACAAGCTGGCCCTCCAGCACCTTGGTGGCCTTGAGGTCGACAGTGGAGCTGTGCGGGTCGTGGTTGAAGTCGATCGAGACCAGCGGCTCCTCGATGACGCCCAGGATGCCCTTGAGCGGGCCGGCGGCGGCAGCGGCTTTGAGCGCGTTGTTGATCTCCTCCACCGAGGTTTCGCGGCCGGGCACGAAGGTCAGGTCGACCAGCGACACGTTCTTGGTCGGCACCCGGATCGCGACACCGTCCAGCTTGCCCTTCAGCTCCGGCAGGACCAAGCCCACCGCCTTGGCGGCACCGGTCGAGCTGGGGATCAGCGATTCGGTGGCGGCACGGGCGCGGTAGAGGTCCTTGTGGAACACGTCCAACAGGTTCTGGTCGTTGGTGAAGCTGTGCACCGTGGTCATATGGCCGCGCACGATGCCGACCGTGTCGTGCAGCACCTTGGCGACGGGCGCCAGGCAGTTGGTCGTGCAGGACGCGTTGCTGATGACGGTGTGCTCGGGCTTCAGGTCCTGGTGGTTGACGCCAAAGACGACCGTGAGATCGGCGCCATCGGCCGGGGCCGATACGATCACCTTCTTCGCCCCGGCACCCAGATGCCCGGATGCCTTCTCCTTGGAGGTGAAGATGCCCGTGCACTCCATGACGATGTCGGCGCCCACCGCGTCCCAGGCGAGCTTGGCCAGATCACGCTCAGCGGTGACGCGGATGGGACCGGTGCCGATGTCGAGCTTGTCGCCCTCCAGGGTCACCTTGCCCGGGAACCGGCCATGGACGCTGTCGTAGCGCAGGAGGTGCGCGTTCGTGCCGGCAGGGGCCAGGTCGTTGATCGCCACGACCTGGACGTCCTGCCGCCCGCTCTCGGCGATTGCGCGCAAGACGTTGCGCCCGATGCGGCCGAACCCGTTGATGCCGATCCTGACGACCATCATTGTTCCCATTCGGTTGACGGGCCGGCCATGCCATCGTGCCGGCGCGAGCTTGTGTTGATCCGGGGCCTGTCCGCCGCTTCGCGGCGCGACGGCTGCCCCGGCGTCGGTCCCGACGCCCTTATCATGCGCTCCGGCCAGCCCGGAAGCGCCCTGGCGCCACCTGAGCTAGCGCGATCCCTGCCGGCGGCAACGGAGCCGTGCCCTTGCGGCCGGATGGAGCCCTTGCGGCTGAATGCCGTGCAGCCGATCGTTGACGTGCCGCCTCAGGCTCGGCAAGACCTCGGTAGGTGTGCAAACCCAGGCGAAGGGAGCCGGTGCGCGGCAGATGTCACCGATGGATGCCGCCAAGGCAAGACTGGACAAGGCGCTGGCGCGGTTGACCGAGGAGGTGACCGCGAACACGGCCAGGGCCGCCCTCGGCACGGGCGGCGTGGACCATGCGACCCACCAGGCGCTCAGCCGGGATTACGAGCTGCTCCGCGACGAGCGGGACGAGCTGGCAGCACGCTTGCGGGCGGCCGAGGAGCGCCTGGCTGCGCTGGGGCGGGATGCGGACGAACTGACGCGGCGTCTCGATGGCGCCATCGCGCGCGTCGAACGCCTGATGGAAAGCTGACCGACATGGGCATGGTCGAGGTGACGGTGAACGGTCGCACGCACACGGTGCAGTGCGATGACGGCCAGGAGATCCGGCTGAAACGGCTGGCGCAATATGTGGATGGCCGGGTCCGTGAGCTGGGCGGGGGCAATGGTAGCATCGGCGACCTGCGCCTGCTCGTCCTCACCAGCCTGATCATCGCCGACGAGCTGTCGGATGCTTACGACGAGATCAAGCGGCTGCGCACGGCGCTGGCCGAGACGTCGAAGACCGGCGAGCAGCGCCTGACCGACGAATTGCAGCGCGTGGCCGAACAGATCGAGCGTCTGGCTGCTGCCTGCCACCTTGCGGAACCCCCTGCCACACCATAGATTGAGCATGGCGGCGCTGCCCGGTTCGTTTGCTTTCCACTATATGCGCCTGGGCCTTCGTTCCAATCGGGAGCTGTCCCTGATGTGACCGTGGTCACGTTACATGGCGCCCACCTGCGTAGCAGGTCCCAGGAACAACCGGATCGCGACGGCCATGGTGGCGTCGCCGCTTCTCTCCTCCTTCCCGTGCCCGCGGACGGCTCATCCTTGACCACTGCCGCCGCCGACAAGTCCAGCTGGCGCCAAGCGCTGATCAAGCGCCGGGCCACCCTGCCCGCAGACATGGCCGCCCGCGACAGCCTCCTGGCCGCACGGCGGCTGCTGGCCCGGGTCGACCTGTCTGGCGATCCGGTCGTATCGGCCTTCTGGTCCTTGGAGGGGGAGATCGACACCAGGCCTGTGCTGCAGGCCCTCCAGGCGCTGGGGATCGTTACCGCGCTGCCCCGCATGCAGGGCCGTGGCCGCCCCTTGGTCTTCCACCGCTGGGCGCCGGGCGACCCGCTCCAGCCGGGCCCCTTCCAGGTGATGCAGCCGTCCCCGGACGCTCCGCACGTGATCCCCGCCATCATGCTCACCCCCCTCCTCGCCTTCGACGCCGCAGGCTACCGGCTCGGCTGGGGTGGCGGGTTCTACGACCGCACGATCGCCGAGCAGCGTGCCCGTGGTGGGCCGCTCCAGGTCGTGGGCTATGCCTTCGCCTGCCAGGAGGTCGAGCAGGTGCCACGCGAGCCGTTCGACCAGCGCCTCGACCTGGTGGTGACGGAACGGGAAACGCGGCTTATCCACTGACCGCCGCGGCTGGTCTTCGCCGGAGCTCCATCTTGCGCATCTTGTTCGTTGGCGATGTTGTTGGCCGTGCCGGACGCGCGGCCATCGAGCTGTACCTGCCCAAGCTCCGGGAGGAGCTGGCGCTCGACGCCGTGGTAGTGAACGGCGAGAACGCCGCGGGCGGCTATGGGCTCACCGCAAAGATCGCGAACCAGTTCTTCGAGCTCGGCGCCGACCTGATCACGCTCGGCAACCATGCCTGGGATCAGCGCGAGCTGATCGGCCATATCGCAACGGAACCGCGGATCGTCCGTCCGCTGAACATGGCCCCAGGCGCGCCTGGCCAGGGCATCGGCGAGGTGCGGACGGCTGCCGGTGGGCGGCTGGTCGTGATCCAGGTGCTGGGGCGGCTGTTCATGGGCTTGGCCGACGATCCGGTTCGCGCGATCGAAGCGGAGCTGGAGCGGCTGGAGCTCGGCAAGGATGTCCAGGCGATCCTGATCGATGTCCATGCGGAGGCCACCAGCGAGAAGCTGGCGCATGGCCACCTCTTCGATGGCCGCGTCAGCGCCGTGGTTGGCACCCATACCCATGTGCCGACCGCCGATGCCCGCCTCCTTGCAGGCGGCACCGCCTTCATGACGGATGTCGGCATGACCGGCGATTATGACAGTGTGATCGGGATGGACAAGCATGCCTCGATCGACCGCTGGCGCTCGCCGCTGCCGGGCAGGAAGATGGAGCCAGCCCAAGGTGAGGCGACCTTCTGCGCCGTCCTGATCGAGACGGACGAGCGCAGCGGGCTCGCTGTCCGGATCGAGCCCGTCCGCCTGGGCGGCGCCATGCCTGCCGCCATGCCTGCCATTCGCTAGCTATCCCTCACGAACGATCGAGCGCCGCCATGTCTCTTCCCATGATCCACGTCCTGCCCGATCACGAGCGTCGCCTGCGCGCGGGCTCGCCCTGGATCTACAGCAACGAGATCAAGCCCGAGCCGTCCCTGCGCTCGCTGGAGCCAGGTGCCCTGGTGAAGGTCGCGTTCGCGGATGGGAAGGCCTATGGCCTCGCCCACTACAACCCGCACTCCCTGATCGCGGCACGCGTCCTGACCCGGTCGCGCGACGTCGAGATCGGCCCGGCCTTCTTCGAGCGGCGCTTCGCCCGCGCCCTCTCCCTGCGTGCGCTCCAGTTCGACGAGCCCTACTACCGCCTGGCGCACGGCGAAGCGGATGGCCTGCCGGGACTGATCGTGGATCGCTACGGTGAGACGGTGGTGGCGCAGGTGAACACGGCCGGCATGGACAAGGCCCAGGAGGCGTGGCTGACGGCGCTGGATCGCGTGCTCTCGCCGGAGCGGATCGTCTTCAGGGGCGACGCGCCCGTCCGGACGCTGGAAGGGCTCCCGGAGGACGTGCGGGTGGTCAAGGGACCGGAGGACAGCCCGACCTTTGCGGTCGAGGATGGACGGCGCTTCGTGGTGGACCCGATCGGCGGGCAGAAGACCGGCTGGTTCTACGACCAACGGGCGAATCATGCCTTCGCAGCCCGCTTCGCCAGGGGCCGTGACGTCCTCGATGTCTACTCCTATGGTGGCGGTTTCGGCCTTGCCGCCGCCGCTGCCGGTGCCAGGTCGGTGCTGCTCGTCGACCGTTCGCAGGCCGCGCTCGACAACGCGGCCGCCAGCGCCGCGTTGCAGGGCGTCAACGCCTCCTGCACGTTCCAGCGTACCGACGCTTATGCGGCGCTGGACGGGCTCAAGAAGGATGGCCGCAAGTTCGGCCTCGTCATCTGCGATCCGCCTGCCTTCGTGAAGTCGAAGAAGGACCTGAAGCCCGGCTTGAAGGGCTACCGGAAGCTGGCGCACGCAGGGGCAAGCGTGGTCGCCGACCAGGGCTTCTTCGCGATCTCCTGCTGCTCGCACAATGTCGACGCGGAAGCGTTCCTCTCGGAGGTCTGGGCCGGAATCAGGGATGCCGGGCGGGGTGGCCGCGTCTTGCATAGGGCAGGCGCCAACTCTGACCATCCGATCCACCCGGCGCTCGTCGAGACCGTCTACCTCAAGTTCATCGTCTGGGTCCTCGACTGAGGGTCGTGCCAATCAGCTTTAACTCAACCATTAATGTTGCAACCGGACAGGTTTCTCGCCTAATTGGTGGCATGGCTTCGTGCCGTTCCGCATGTTGGGCGAGGTTCGATGTCGACGACCAAGATGCGTCCTGCCGTCACCGACGGTGGAGACACCCCGCCAGACCTGCTTCTGACGGCCTTTTCCAGGCTGTCCGCCATGTTGGAACGGCCGGTCGGCTAGCCGAGATGCGGGCGGCCGCCCCGATGCCGGATGGTCCCGTGGATACGCGCCATGTCGCACGCATGGCGCACCGCCTGGGCTTCGAAGTCGCCGTTATGCCACCTTCCAGGCGCAATCTTGCGGGCCTGCCCGTACCCTTTCTCGTGGTGGGCAAGGAGGCTGAGCGGGCGTGGATCGTCCGTTCGCGCAACGGCGGCGACCTCGTCCTGATCGACGTCGTAAGCGGAACCGCAAGCAGTCACGACGCGCAGGCAGTCGCCGGCCTCTGCTCCGAGGTTCTGGCCATGAGGCTGGAAGACAAAGCCGGAGAAAGGGGTTCCTGGCGCACCGGACTGATCCACCGCCTGCGCCCGGTGATTGCCGAGATCGTGCTGGCGTCCGTGGTCATCAACCTGATCGCGCTGGCGGCACCACTGTTCATGATGGTCGTCTACAATAAGGTGGTCAGCCAGGAAGCGCTGGCGACCCTGGACGTGCTCACGATCGGCATGATGGTACTCGTGCTGTTCGAGCTGACCCTGCGTGCCGTGCGCTCGCACATCGCCGCTCATACGGGCGCCCGAATGGACGCGGCGCTCGGGGCCGAGGTGATGCATCATGTCGTGCGCCTGCCCTTCCGCATGTTCGAGCAGATGTCTGCCGGACAAATGGTCGAACGCCTTCGTCAGCTGGAGCCGATCCGGAGCTTCTTCACATCGCAGATGCCGCTGGTGGTGGTCGATCTCGGCTTCTCCGTCCTGTTCATCGGCACGGTGTTCACGCTCGATCCCCGGCTGGGGCTGACGCTTGTTGCGGTCATTCCCCTGTTCCTCCTCCTTTCCTGGATCGCCCACCAGCGACAGTCAGGCCTTCTGCGCGCCCATTTCCGTGCCCAGGCGTCGAAGGCCGCTGCCATGGGCGAAACGGTCGCGAACGCCCTGACGGTGAAGTATCTCGGGCTCGAACCGGAATTGGAGCGACGGTTCGAGCGCCGTCTTGCCGAGAGCGCCTGGACCGGCTTCCGCGCAGGCGACATCGCCGGTCTTGCCGGGGCCGTCGGGTCGGCCCTCCAGCAGGTTGCCGCGCTGGCGCTGGTCTATGTCGGTGCTCGCGCCATCGTGGCCGGCGAGCTCTCAACGGGCGTCCTCGTGGCTGTCAGCATCCTGGCGGCCCGGGCGCTCGCTCCCCTCCGCCAGATCTTCGCGGCCTGGCGCGAGTTGCAGACCGTGCGCGAGGCATTCGCGCGGCTGGACACGCTGATGAACGAGCCGATCGAGGGGACAGACGCCAGCGGCCAGGGCGATGTCAGGCTGGAAGGACGACTGAAGCTGGAGGGGGTCACCTTCGGCTATCACGGGGATGGCCACCCTGCCGTCGACGACGTCTCTTTCGAGGTCGAGCCAGGCAGGATCCTCGGAGTGACCGGCGCCCCCGGGTCAGGTAAGAGCACGCTGATCAAGCTCCTCCTGGGGATCGAGGCACCGACCAGGGGCCGGGTGATGATCGACGATTTCGACGTGCGGCGGCTGAGCCCGTCGGTCTACCGGTCGCAGATCGGCGTGGTTCCCCAGGACGTCCAGCTGTTCGCCGGCACGATCGCCGAGAACATCACGATAGGTGCGCCGGACAAGAGCTTCGCGCGCGTGGTCGCGGCTTCGCGCTTCGTCGGGCTGCACGAGGCCGTCCAGCGGCTCCCGGAGGGCTATGACACGCGCCTCGGTGACCGCGGCACCGGCCTCTCGACAGGACAGCGCCAGCTGGTGGCGATCGCGCGGGCGCTGGTGCGCAACCCGCGCATGCTGGTCCTGGACGAAGCCACCAGCTCGCTCGACACCGCGACCAAGGAGATGTTCCTCACCAACCTGCGCCGTGCGGCCGCCGGCCGCACGATCGTGTTCGTGACCCATCGGATCGCCGCCCTCGGCATGTGTGACCAGGTGCTGCTCATGCAGCATGGTCGGGTCGCGCGGATCGGCGAGCCCGCCGAGATCATCGCCCACCTGTCCGGGCGCGGCGGACGGACGAACCTGCACGCTGTTTCCTGAGGAGCCAACGTTCATGGCGCTGATCGCCCGCTGGACCGATTTCCTGCCGGACGCACAAGGACTGATGGAGCGCCGTGCGTCGCCACTGGCCCGCATCCTCGTACTCGCGATCACCGGCATGTTCGGCGTGATGCTCTGCTGGATGGCATGGGCGGAAGTGGAACAGGTCGTCCGGGCGGAAGGCCAGATCGAGCCCCAGGGCCGCGCCAAGATCATCAACCATTCAGGTGGCGGCAAGGTCGCCGAGATCCTGGTGCGGGAAGGCGATCATGTCGCGGCCGGCACGATGCTGGTGCGGTTCGATCCAGAGGTCAGGCTGGGGGAGAGAGCCGACATGCGGGCGCGCCTGACAGCTGCCACGGCGTCGATCGCGCGGCTGGAAGGCGAGGCCGAGAACCGGGAGCCGGCCTTCCCGGCGCTGCTGGCCGAGGCCGATCCCATGCTGGTGCAGGAGGAGCGGAGGCTGTCGGATGCCCGCGCGGACCTGATGGCCACGGCAAAGCAGGCGCTGGACGAACAGATCCGGGCGAAGGCCGCAGATACGAAGGCCGCCGCCGCCGAAATCGCGAGGCTGCGCAACAGCCTGAGCCTTCAGCGGCAACAGCTGGACGCCGTGCGTGAGCTTGCTGCCAAGGAGCTCTATCCCCGGATGAAGCTGGTCGCCGTCGAGCAGCAGGTCGCGGAACTGGCTGGCGAACTCGCGAAGGCCGAGCAAAGGCTGGTCACCGCCCGGGCGGAACTGGATGAAACCCGCGCCCGCTTGGCCGCCGTCGATACCGAGCGCCGGTCCCGCGCCCTTGGCGAGCTGACTGCCCTTCGTGCCGAGCGCGACAGGCTGGTGCGGCTCCTGCAGACGCAGGACACGCTCCTGCAAGGCCTGACAGTCACGGCGCCCGTAGCCGGCTTCGTGCAGGAGTTGCAGGTCAGCGCGGCTGGCCAGTCGGTGGCGGCGAACCATCCGATCATGAAGCTCATCCCTTCCGACGAAGGTCTCGTTGTTGCCGCCCGCGTGCGCAACGCCGATGTCGGACATCTCACCGAAGGCATGCCCGCCCGGATCAAGGTGCACGCCTTCGACTTCGTCCGGTTCGGCGCCATCAACGGCCGCCTGCAGAAGATTGCCTCCGATGCCCGCCGGATGGACCCGGATACGGAGCCGGTCTACGCGGTCACCGTCGTCACCGACGATGAGGCTGGAGAAGCAGGCCGCAGGATCCAGCCCGGTATGCTCGTCGACGTGGAGATCCAGGTCGGCAAGCGCACGGTGCTGGACTACCTGACCGACAGGCTGAGGCGGATTGGCGACGAAGCCTTCTCCGAGCTCTAGCGGTGATCGCCCGTCATCGCGACCACCTGTCCCTGCGACAGGGTGAAGGTCCGCGAGGCAAAGCCATTGCAGGTGTTGCCGAACGTGTCGCTGTCGGTTCGCCGATCCTTCCAGTAGTAGCGCACGTTCAGCACCAAACGATCCGGCGTGTTCTCCACCACTTCCGTATCGGTCACCGTCATGTCAGGCACAAGGCAACGCCCTCCCTCTTCCCAGGCGTGATATCGGTAATAGCGCTCGATCGTCGCGATCGCATTCGGATGGTTGGGAACGGGCTGAACCGACGCGCAGGCCGTAAGGGACAGGGCCGTCATCACGAGCAGACCCGAGATCGACTTCATCGACGCTGTTCCCCGGTCATCGACTGGACCTGCAGCCCGTTCGGGCCCTTGGCAATGGTGAACAGCCTTTCGTTGAACCCGACACAAGTGCTGGATCCGCCCAGTCCGGGAAATCTATTGTAGTCGACGTTCCGGTCGTCCTGCCATGCATAGCGGACTTCCATGACAATCTTCTCCGGCGTTTCTTCAACAACCCGCCATCGGGTGACCGACATCGTGGGCAGGACGCATCTCGCACCTTCTTCCCATGCGTTGTCGCGATAATAGCTCTCTATCTTCCAACGCAGGTCCGGGTAGGGCCCGAGGTCGTTCATGCCAGCGCAACCTGCAAGAAGCATCGCGCCCACGACCAGCGATACTAGCCTTGGCAGGAAACCGTTCCAGCCGTTCGGCCGGCTTTCGATCATGCCGCGTTCTCCCGCTGCCCCATGCGCTGCAGCGCCGGCTCGCGCTGAGGAAGCTTCAACCTGAAGGTGGTACCTCCTGGACCTGTTTCCAACAACTCGATTTCGCCGCCATGCGCCCGCATGATCTCGCGCACAATGGCCAGGCCCAGCCCGCTTCCGCCCAGCTTCTCCTTGGTGCGGAACGGGTGGAACAGCCACTGCAGCGTGCCGTCAGACACGCCCGGCCCGTTGTCGCACACGTCGATCCAGACCTGCTGGCTGTCGCCACGCCGCGCGCGCAATCTCACCCAACTGTCCGGCCGGTCGGCGAGGGCCTCGTAGGCGTTCCTGATCATGTTCTGCAGCACCCGGAACATCTGGTCCCGGTCTCCATGGACGACGAGGTCACCCGCGATCTCCAAATAGAGCTGGATCGGGCGCGCCCGCGGCGGCGGGGTCGCATCATCCACTTCCTGGGCCAACCGGAGAAGGCTGAAGTCGGTCTCCACCATCCTCGGCTTCTCATCGCGAGCGAAACGCAGCACGTCGATGCAGAGCCGCGTGGCCCGCTCGAGACTGTCGATCAGCCGCGGCGCAACCCGCCGCACGTCCGGATCCTGGCTGTGCTCCAGGCTGTCGGACAGGAGCACGGCCGTCGACAGCATGTTGCGCAGATCATGGTTCACCCGGCTGACGGCGGCACCGAGGGTCGCCAGCCTGGTCTGCTGGCGCAGCGAGCGCCGCACTTCCGTGCGCATCTCGTCGACCGCCTTCTCCAGGTCGCCGATCTCGTCAGTGCGGCCGCTCGGCGGGTGGTCGGTGCTCTCGTCCTCCGGATCGGCGTGAAACGCGGTCACCTCACGGGCGATCCGGCCGAGCGGTTTGACGATCAGTTCGTCCAGCGTGAGCACGAGTGTCCAACCCAGGAGCAGCGTGATGAGGACCGACACGACCGCCATGTCGATGGCATGTCGCAGCGTCTGTCGACGCAGTTCCTCGTCGGTCGTGAAGGCCTCGACGACCCAGCCTGGCCTAACGGGCGAATTCTGGAAGAGCACGATCTGGCGCTGGCCGCCGTTGAAGATCAGATCCAGGGCGTCGATGACCTTGGTCGCGATCGAAGGTGGATCGTCGAGGTTGAAGGTGTCTTCGATCTGGCTGCGCGCAAAGATCCTCCCGACCGTCCATTCCGCGTCCTCCGACCTTACGATCATGCCGCCGCTGCGTGCCTGCATCAGCAGGTTCTGGACTTCGGGTGCCGCCACGTCGAACGGCCACGGCCGGATGATCGCAATGGCATCGGCGACGAGCATGTCCTGGGACATGTGGCGCTCAAGACGCTCGTAGCGATAGATGGCGACAGACCAGACCAATACCGCCAGTTCAACACAGACGAGGATAGCTACGACCAACAGGATGATCTTGAGCTTGAGGCTCCGGAAGAACGGATACCTGGTTCTATTGCCGGTTCGCTGCACCGAAATCTTCCGACCCATCGCCATTAAGCATGAGGATAAACTCGCGTTCGACCAACGCAAGAGCCGGACCAAGTGGTCTTATTCGGCCGAGGCCAAGTGCGATCGTCATTTGACAAGATCTGGGCACGCCCCTATCAGCACCACCACGTCGCCGGTGCTAGCCGACGACGCTGGTTGCGTCGTGCTCGACGCAGCGCCCTATCCTCCTAAACATGTCGAGTGACGCTCGTGAAGCGGACCTATCAGCCCAGCAAGCTCGTGCGGAAGCGCCGTCATGGCTTTCGCGCCCGTATGGAAACGGTCGGAGGCCGCAAGGTCATCGCCCGCCGTCGTGCGCGCGGCCGGAAGCGCCTGTCCGCCTGATCGCCCGGCTTGAACGCGTGGCCGCCATCGTCGTCCTGCAAAAGCGCCCCGACTTCCTGAGGGTGGCCAAAGGTCGTCGCTGGCATGGTGCCGGCATGGTAGTTCAATTCGCCGCGCGCGCCGTTCCCGATCAGTCTATCGGGGTCGGGTTCACGGCGAGCCGCAAGGTTGGCGGTGCCGTCGTGCGGAACCGGAGCAAGCGGCGCCTGCGCGCCATCGTGCGAGAACTGGTGCCGCAAGCGAAGATCGAGGGAACGGACATCGTCCTGATCGCTCGTCCGCAGACGGCTACCCTTCCCTTCACCATGCTCCGGAACGATCTTTCCGCTGCACTGGCCAAGATCGAGGGAAGCCGGTGGTGAACCCGGGCAAGATCATAGGGGCTATCCTGTTTGGCAGCTGGCGCGTCCTCGTGTCACCGCTGCTAGGGCCAGCCTGCCGCTTCGAGCCGACCTGCTCCCGCTATATGCAGCAGGCGATCGAGACCCACGGCGTGCTGAGCGGCACAAGGTTGGGGATCGTGCGCCTGTGTCGATGCCATCCCTGGGGCGGCTTCGGCTTCGATCCTGTGCCACCGCGTCGGAATCCTCCGGTCTGCACGACCGGCCAACGCATCTGATCGCCTGGAGACCGAGCTTAGATGGGCGACCAGCGCAACCTCATCGTCGCGATTGTGTTTTCCGTCGCGATCATTCTGGGGTTCCAGTATTTCTACGAGCTGCCACGCCTCAAGCGTGCGCAGGAGCAGCAGGCTCAGAGCGTCGAGCAGCTGGCAGCTGGTCTGCCCGCCAACCAGACGACAGCCACGCCGGCGGTTCCCGGGAGCGCACCGGCCGCGGCGGCGGCCGCCAGCGAGGAAGTGCCGCGGGTACGGATCGACAATGGCAGCCTGCACGGCACGGTGTCCCTGAAGGGCGGCCGGATCGATGACGTCAAGCTCGCCCAGTACCACGAGACGGTCGACCCCCGTTCGCCCGAGATCACCCTGCTCACGCCTACCCGCGGCGAGGGAGCCTATTTCGCCGAGTTCGGCTGGGTTCCGGACCAAGCGGCGCCGGTTGCTGTTCCCGGTGGGGATACTCTCTGGCAGGCCGAGGGCGAGCAGATCGGTGCCGGCCGTCCGGTGACGCTAAGCTGGGAGAATGGCGAGGGTCTGACCTTCCGCAAGTCGTTCGCGCTTGACCAGGACTTCATGTTCACGGTGAAGCGCAGCGTCACCAATGACACGGGCGCACCGGTCACGCTGCGTCCATACGGACTTCTCAGCCGCTGGGGTACACCGCCCACGCTCGGCTACTACATCCTTCACGAGGGCCCGATCGGCGTCTTCCAGGAAAGGCTGAACGAGCCGAACTACAGCGACATCGTGGAAGCGCCGCAGGAGTTCGAGACGACAGGTGGCTGGCTCGGCTTTACCGACAAGTACTGGCTGACCTCACTCGTCCCGCCGCAGGACAGCCAAGTCAAGGCAACGTTCCGGCACGTGAAGGACGGCGCGCTGGACAAGTACCAGAGCGACTATCTCGGTGCCGCCATGACGGTGGCGCCCGGGCAGACGGTGGAGATGACCGAGCACCTGTTCGTGGGTGCGAAGGAAGTGAACCTCCTGGACCGCTACAGCGAGGAGCTGAATATCCCGCTGTTCGACCGGGCCGTCGATTTCGGCTGGTTCTATTTCCTGACCAAGCCCTTCTTCCACATCCTGAACTGGCTCTACCACGCCACCGGCAACTACGGCATCGCGATCCTGGGCCTGACCCTGCTGGTCAAGATCGTGCTCTTCCCGCTGGCGAACAAATCCTACAAGTCGATGAGCGCCATGAAGGCGCTGCAACCGGAGATGGAGAAGCTGCGTGAGCGCTTCTCCGACGACCGGACCAAGATGCAGCAGGAACTGATGGCCCTCTACAAGCGGGAGAAGGTCAACCCGGTCTCCGGCTGCCTGCCCATCGTCGTGCAGATCCCGGTCTTCTTTGCACTCTACAAGGTGCTGTTCGTTTCCATCGAGATGCGCCACGCGCCGTTCTTCGGCTGGATCCACGACCTGTCGGCGCCTGATCCGACCACGATCTTCAACCTGTTCGGTCTGATTCCCTGGAATCCCCCGGCCTTCCTCATGATCGGCATCTGGCCGCTCATCATGGGCGCCACGATGTTCATCCAGCAGAAGCTGAACCCGCAGCCACCGGACCCGCTGCAGGCCAAGCTGATGCAGTACCTGCCGCTGATCTTCATCTTCATGTTCGCGACGTTCCCGGCCGGCCTCGTGATCTACTGGGCCTGGAACAATACCCTCTCCGTCGCGCAGCAGTGGTACATCATGAAGCGTCACGGCAAGCCGACGCCGGCACCGGCCAAGACGTGAACGCTATCCAGCCTTCCGACGAGGAGGCGGCCCGTCTGGAAGCTGGTCGCCTCCTGTTCGCGCAGAACATCGTGTTCATGCGCGGTGTGGCTGATCTGGACCAGCTTCCGCCTGCTGACTGTCCCGAGATTGCGTTCGCCGGCCGCTCCAATGTCGGCAAGTCCAGCCTCATCAACGCGCTGGTGAACCGCAAAGACATGGCCCGGGCGTCCAACACGCCCGGCCGGACCCAGGAGTTGAACTTCTTCGACCTGGGCCAGCGCCTGATCCTGGTCGACCTGCCGGGCTACGGCTATGCGGCCGCTCCCAAGAGCAAGGTCGACGCCTGGAAAAGACTGGTCACGCGCTACCTGGCGGGCCGCGCGACACTGACCAGAGTCTGCATCCTGATCGACGCCCGCCATGGATTGAAGGACGTCGACACCGACACCATGACGGTCCTGGCCAAGGCAGCGGTCCCTTTCCAGTTGGTGCTCACCAAGGCTGACCAGCTGAAGAAGTCGGCGCTCGCCGACCGGATCCTGGAAGTGACCGAGGCGATCCAGCGCCGGATCGGCGCCTTGCCGACGCCGATCGTGACAAGCTCCCAGGACGGCACCGGCATCCCGGAACTGCGAGCCGAGCTTGCCTCGCTCGCTGCACCGAAGGTGGATAAGATCTGACGCATGGCCGGCAATGGCCCGGCGCTAGATGGATGGAAGACGTGCCCATGACGCCGGACGTTCACCAGGTCGCTCGCACGCTGATCGAGGCGCTGCCCTATATGCGGCGCTACCAGGACGCGGTCATGGTGATCAAGTATGGCGGCCATGCCATGGGCGACACGGAAGCCGCGCGGGACTTTGCGCGGGACGTCGTGCTGCTCAAGCAGGTCGGCATCAACCCGGTGGTGGTCCACGGGGGCGGGCCGCAGATCAAGGCGATGCTGGACCGCCTTGCCATCCGCTCTGAGTTCATTGATGGCCTGCGCGTAACCGATGCCGCCACTGTCGAGGTGGTGGAGATGGTTCTGGCCGGCAAGATCAACAAGGAGATCGTGACGGCGATCCAGGCAGCCGGCGGCCGAGCGGCAGGCGTCTCCGGCAAGGACGGCCGCCTCATTCAGGCCCGCAAGGTCACGCGCACCCGCCGCGATCCCGACAGCAACATCGAGCAGGTGCTGGATCTGGGCTTCGTCGGCGAGCCAGAGTTCATCGACCGCACCCTCATCGACGTCTTCACCGGCACAGATATCATTCCGGTCATCGCACCGATCGGCGTTGGGGCGGACGGCGAGACCTACAACATCAATGCCGATACGGCGGCAGGCGCCGTGGCGGGTGCACTGGCTGCACGCAAGCTGCTGATGTTGACTGATGTCCGCGGGGTGCTCGACGGGGCGAAGCAGCTGATCCCCACGCTGAGCGCGGAGCATGCGCGGCAGCTGATCAGTTCGGGGGTCATCGCCGGTGGCATGATCCCCAAGGTGGAGACCTGCCTCCAGGCGGTCGACCTTGGCGTGGACGCCGCAGTAGTCCTGGACGGAAGGGTACCGCACGCCATCCTCCTCGAACTGTTCACCGAGGGCGGGTTCGGCACGCAGATCGTCCGGTCCTGAGACGGTAACCCTGCCGTCGTCGCATCGTCATCGAACGTCGGTACAGGCACATCCGAGCCCGAAAACCGGATGGAATGGCGTTGCCGACCACCGTTCTCGATCGGACCAGCCACCTCGATACCAAGGGCACCGGTGCCAGTGCACCATGCGCCATCCGGGAGGCGCTGCTTCCCCTGGCACTCAGCGGGCGGCTCGACAGCCTGATCGTTTCGGACCTTCATCTGGGCCTGCGCGGCAGCCGGTCCGCAGAGCTCCTGAAGCTTCTGAATACGCTCAGGTTCGACCGGCTGATCCTGCTCGGGGACATCCTCCATGATGCCACGGTGCGGCGCCTTTCGGGCGACGACTGGGCACTCATCTCTTTTCTGAGGCATCTGCAGCATCGCCCCGATGCACCGGCGGTGCTGCCAGTCCTGGGCAATCATGATCGCAAGTGCGGCGACCTGCTGGCGCGGTTGCTCGACCGGCCAGTTGCCGATTCGGTCAGCTGGACGCATGCCGGGCGACGCTTCCTCGCCATCCATGGCGACCTGTTCGACCGGTTCGTCACCCGCAATCGCCGAACCGCACAGGCCGTTTCCTCGCTCTTCGAGTTCTGCCACCGGCGCCTGTCCAGGGACGGAAGCTGGCCGCATGCCGCCGACCAGTTGCACGTCCGCTGGACGGGACTCGGCCGGAAGATGGCGGACGCGGCGCTGGCTCATGCCAAGACGAACGGCGCCGACGTGATCTTCTGCGGGCACAGCCATGAGCCTTATGCGCGCTCGGACGGTGCAGGCGGCCCGGGGGGGCACCTGACCTACCTCAATACCGGCGCATGGCTCGGGCTTCGGCCGAGCTTCGTGACCGTGGCTGGCGATGGCAGTGCCCGGCTGCACCAGTTCGCTTGATGAAAGGAACGATGTGATGAACAGCGCCTTGGTCAGAACCGCGGCCGAGGGTCACGGTCAGGGAGCCAAGCGCGCCCTTCTGGACCGGCTCTTTACGGTCGCGTTCGACGACTTGGTCTACACGCAGATCTGGGAGGACCCGGAGGTCGATCTCGATGCCATGCAATTGGCACCGGGCATGACGATTGCCAGTATCGCCTCGGCCGGCTGCAATCTCCTGGCCTATCTGTCCGCAGACCCGGCCAGGATCGTGGCCGTCGACCTGCTGGACGGGCATCTGGCCCTCCTTGAACTGAAGCAGGCAGGGCTGCGGCACCTTGAGGTCCCAGAACTGCATCGCTTCTTCGGTGATGCCGGCCATCCGGTGAACCTGAAGCTGTACGACCACAAGCTGCGGCCGCATCTGAGTTCGTCGGCCCGGCAGTTCTGGGAGCGGCGGTCGAGATTTGGCCGCCGCCGGATTGACCGGTTCGGGATTGGGTTTTGGACGCATGGCCTGCTCGGCCGCTTCATCGGGTTCGTGCATTTGGTCGCCAAGCTGCACGGCGTCGATCCTCGCGAGCTACTGGCCTGTCCGGACATCGAAGCGCAGCGAAACTGGTTCGACGCGAACATCCGGCGGACGCTCCGCGCACCGCTTCTCCGCTTCCTTCTCGAGCGCCCCGCCACCTTCTTCGGCTTAGGGGTGCCGCCCGCCCAGTTCGAGGCGATGAAGGCGGAAACCGGTTCGATGGTGCAGAGCATCGAGGAACGGCTGGAACGCCTCGCCTGCATGGTACCGCATCGTGACAATCCTTTCGCCTGGCAGGCCTTTGGCCGAAGCTATGGGCAGGACGAGCCAATCCTTCCGATGTGGCTGCAGGAAGCCCATCTGCCGGCCATCCGGTCAAGGCTCGACCGTATTGATGCCCTGCAGCAGGATTTGACCGAGCGACTTCGTGGCGAGCCGGCCTGCTCCATCGACCGGTTCGTCCTACTCGATGCGATGGACTGGATGAGCGATAGCCGCCTGACAGAGCTCTGGAGCCAGATCGAGCGGACGTCGAAGGCGGACGCGAGGGTCATCTTCCGGACTGCTGGCGCCAAGAGCATCATCGAAGATCGCCTGCCCGCATCCATCATGGCCGGGTGGCGCTATGAGCGTGCCAGAAGCGCCGACCTGTTCCGACGCGACCGATCGGCGATCTATGGCGGGTTCCATCTCTATGTAAGGCAGGCCGACGCATGAGCATCAGCAGCACAGCCGACGTCGCCAGCCGCATGGACCGAATGTATCGATACCAGCGCTACATCTACGACCTGTCGCGCAAATACTTCCTGCTCGGCCGTGATCGACTGCTGGCATCCATCCCGGTGAAGCCGGGCGATGCTCTGCTGGAGGTGGGGTCGGGTACCGGCCGCAACCTCGTGGCGCTGGCAAGGTTGCATCCCGAGCTTTCACTCTACGGGATCGACGCTTCACGGGCCATGATCGACACCGCCAGTATCGCTGCCAGGCGCGCCGGTGTCGCCGGCCGGATCCGGCTGGGCTTTGGGGTCGGTGAGCAGGCCGATGCGCGCAACCTCGGCAGGCCCAGCGGCTTTGATCACGTCCTGTTCTCCTACGCGCTCAGCATGTTCGATGACCCCATTTCGGCCTTGGATCGGGCGATCAGCCTGCTGGCGCCTGGAGGCACCCTGTATGTCGTCGATTTCTCCGACCAGCGGGACCTTCCGCCCTGGTTCCGCCGCGCACTGGAGGCCTGGCTTGAGCGCTTTGGCGTCCGGCACCGGCCGGAAGTAGCCGTGCATCTGCGAGGGCTTGCTTCAGCCGGCCGCGGCAGCTTCGGCTTTCAATCGGTTGCCCGCCGGTATGCGGAAATCATCACCTTCCGGCCGGCCATCTGACCGGCCGGAAGGTGTCGTGATCTATTGGGCAGTCGCGATCGGCATGCCAAGCGACTGGTGGATGTAGCTGCGCACTGCCGGCTGCAGGCCCAGCCTGGCCGCCAACTGGTCGAGATAGGCGATTTCCTGTGGCGTATCCGCGGTGATCGCCAGTACCGATGCCGTATAGACTTGTGCCGCCACGTCCAGGTTGGGGACCGCGGCGACCAGGGCGTCCATGTCGAGCGGCTTGGCCAGCTCGCGCAGGATCCAGTCCCGTTCCTCCGGATCGGCACCGGTCTCCTTCAACTTGCCGACGATGTTGTTCATCTCGGTGTCGTCGATATGTCCATCCGCCTTGGCTGCGGAGATCATTGCCATCAGCAGGACACGCTGGGTGTCCTCACCGGGAACGGGTACGTCGTCGGCCGTCATCGGCTGAGCGGGTGCCTGCGTGGGAGCCTGTGCCGGAGCTGCCGGACCGCTACCCGACCGGCCCATATTCTGCAGCGCGTTCATGGCGATCATTCCGATCACGCCCATGGCCGCACCACCCAGCGCACCGCTCCCGCGGCCGCCGCCCAGCATCGAGCCAACCAGACCGCCGATCCCGCCACCCATGGCCGGGCTGCGACCCATCCCGCGGCCCTGGCCGAGGAAGCCGCCGGCCATCTCGGCGAGACCGCCGAGGCCACCACCGGAACTCTTGTGCCCGCCTCCAAGCATGCTGCCGAGGCCGCCGCTGCTTCTACCACCTCCAAGCATACCACCGAGACCACCGCCACCGCCACCGCCTCCACCAAGGAGGCCCCCGAGAAGCCCTCCAAGGCCGGGCTGGCTGCGGCCTGCCGCTTGCATCCGTGATCCGGCGCCGCGGGCAAGTCCGGCCTGCAGCAGTTGCCCGATTAGGTCGCCTGATCTCATGTTCAACTCTCCCATTGGCGGGTTCATGCGCGCATCAGCCCGTGCTAGCTCCACAACCCGCAGCGCGGTTGGAGGATCCATGGCCAACTTCAGGACGATCGATCAGCTCGACCCTAAAGGGAAGCGCGTACTGGTCCGTGTTGATTTCAACGTTCCCATGCAGGACGGCGAAGTGACCGACGCCACGCGGATCGAGCGCGCTGCCGTCACACTCAAGGAGCTGATGGGCAAGGGAGCCAAGGTGGTGGCCCTCTCTCATTTCGGCCGCCCGAAAGGCAACGTCGAGCCGGCCATGTCCTTGGCACCGATCGCCAGGGCGCTTGGCAAGGCTCTTGGCGGAATCGAGGTTGCCTTCGGCAAGGACTGCATCGGGCCGGATGCCGAGGCTACCGTGGGGGGAGTTCAGGAGGGCGGCATCGCCCTTCTCGAAAATCTGCGCTTCCATGTAGGCGAGGAGAAGAACGTCCCGGCGTTCGCCGATGCCTTGGCCGCGATGGGCGATGTCTACGTCAATGATGCCTTCTCCTGCTCCCATCGCGCGCACGCATCGATCACGGGCCTGGCTGAACGGCTGCCGACCTTCGCGGGGCGGCTGATGGAGGCCGAGCTGAAGGCACTGACGAACGCGATCGGAGGCGCCAGCCGACCGGTGGCGGCCTTGGTCGGTGGGGCCAAGGTTTCCTCCAAGCTCGACGTTCTGGGCCACCTGCTCGACAAGGTGGACGTGCTCATCATCGGCGGCGGCATGGCCAACACCTTCCTGCACGCCAAGGGCATCGATGTCGGCAAGTCCTTGTGCGAGAAGGACTTGGCGGACACGGCCCGCTCGATCCTGGAGAAGGCGCAGGCCAAGCGCGTGCGCATCCTTCTTCCGGTCGATGGTGTCGTGGCTATGCGGTTCGAACAGCATGCCGAGCACCGCGTGGTGCCGATCGGTCAGGTCGGTGCCGAGGAGATGGTTCTGGATATCGGCCCAGACAGCGCGGCCGCCGTGGAGGCGGCCCTGGTCGACTGCAGGACACTGCTCTGGAATGGGCCGCTGGGGGCGTTCGAAGTCGAGCCCTTCGACAAGGGAACGGTGGCGGTAGCGCAGGCAGCGGCAAAGCTCACCGATGATGGCAGGCTTCTGTCCGTGGCCGGTGGCGGCGATACGGTGGCTGCACTGGCCCATGCAGGCGTCCTCGAGCGCTTCTCCTACGTCTCCACCGCCGGTGGCGCCTTCCTGGAGTTCATCGAGGGCAAGGACCTGCCTGGCGTGGCGGCGCTCTCTCGCTGAGAACATTCGCCGTCACGATCCACCATGGCTGGCACCTTGCCGCCGTCGCCGGGGTGGAAGCCGAGCTGGGCATCAGCCTGCAGGCGATGAGCGTGCCTGATGCCGTGGTTTATGCTGGCCCGTCCTACTTCATGGCACTGGAGCGCCGACATGGACGGAGCGTGCTGGTCGATTGCGGCGACCGGGCCGGCGATGTCCTGGCCTGTCTTCGTACTGGCCTGCGTACGCTGATGTTCCGTGGGAACCCGGAGGTGGCGGAACGGCTTCGGTCGATCGCGGATCAGCATGCCGCATCGCTCGCCTCATGTTTGGCCGTGCCGCTGATTGAGGTCGGCGAGGACGACGACCTGGCCCGTAGCTGCCGCCGACATGTGGATGCGGCACCGGCGGCCAACACCTCCGTTTGACGGCCTGCCGCAGGGCGTGTTCTTAAGCGCCCGTGCGGTCGGAGCACGGGCCAACTCTAGGGAAACTTGCAATGCGCGTTACGCCGGCGGTCAAGAAGATCCTCGCCAATTACGAGAGCGAGAACCCCGGGGTTAAGGCGAACCTCGCCCGGCTTATGATGCAAGGCAGGCTTGCCGGCACTGGAAAACTCGTGATCCTGCCGGTGGATCAGGGCTACGAACATGGGCCGGCCCGCTCGTTCGCTGCCAATCCCGCCGCCTATGATCCCCATTATCTCTACGAGCTGGCCCTGGAGGCCGGGCTTTCCGGTTATGCCGCCCCGCTGGGTTCCCTTGAAGCAGGCGCCGACACCTTCGCTGGCGAGCTGCCGCTGATCCTCAAGATGAACAGCGCCAACTCTCTCTCCAAGGGCATCGCCGACCAGGCGCTGACGGGCAGCGTGCGGGATGCGCTCCGGCTGGGCTGCTGCGCCGTCGGGTTCACCATGTATCCGGGTTCCGACTTCAACTACGGCATGATGGAAGAACTTCGCGAGATCACCGGGGAGGCCAAGGCGCATGGCTTGGCGACGGTGGTCTGGTCCTATCCCCGCGGTGGCCTAGTGACCAAAACCGGGGAAACCGCCATCGATGTCGTGGCTTATGCGGCGCACATGGCAGCACTGATGGGCGCCAACATCATCAAGGTGAAGCCGCCCACCGACGCGCTGGATCTGGAGGCCGCGAAGAAGGTCTACGAGGAGCAGGCCATCCCGCGCGCGACCCTGGCCGAGCGCATCGCCCATGTCATGCAGGCGAGCTTTGCCGGGCGGCGCCTCGTGGTCTTCTCGGGCGGCGAGGCAAAGGACGCCGATTCGCTGGTCGAGGAGATCAAGCAGATCAAGGCGGGCGGCGGGTCCGGCTCGATCGTCGGGCGCAATGCATTCCAGCGGCCGAAGGCCGAGGCGCTCGACCTGCTGAGCCGGATCGTCGACATCTATCGCGGCGACGTGTGAGCGTTGTCCGGCGAGAACGACCTGGACGAAGGCATCGAGGATGACCGCCTCCGGCTGATCATCCCGTTGCCCAAGGCCTACGATCCAGCGCCGCTGACGCCGTTGGTGGACCACCAGAGGATCGCAGCGCTGGTACTTCCGCCCGAGGACGACGCCACCTTGGCCAAGTCCTTCGGCCGGCAGCATGGGATCGCCGTGTTCGCGAGGGACGACGTTCGTGCCGCGCGTGGACTGGATGGCCTGCTCCTCACCCGTCCGGCCGAGGTGGCGGATGCGCGGCGTGCGCTGTCGGGCCAGCAGGTGATCGGTGTGCTGTGCGGCGTGGATCGGCACGAGGCAATGGAGGCCGGAGAAGCCGGCGCCGACTGGATTCTGTTCGGCCGCACCGACATGGAGCCTTCGAAGGCAATCGAGGCTGCTGCGTGGTGGTCGGAACTCTTCGTCTTGCCATGCGGTGTCACCGGGCTTATCGAGCCAGCCCACATGGAGGCCCTGGCGGCAGCGAAGATCGCCTTCGCGCTCCCGGGGCCGTTCTGCTGGCAGGTGCCCGACCCGATCGGTCTGCTCTCCGATCTGGACCTGGCGGTCCAAGCGGCGGAGCACGGCACCTCCTAACCAAGCGAGTTCAGGCCGTGCCCCGTCGTTCGCCTCACCTGGAAGTCATGGTCCGTGCCGCCGTCCGGGCTGCCCGCACGCTCTCGCGAGATTTTGGCGAGGTCGAGCAGTTGCAATGGTCGGTGAAGGGACCGGCGGACTTCGTTTCCGCCGCGGACCGTCGGGCCGAGCAGATGCTGGTCGAGGATCTGCACCGGGCACGGCCGGACTTCTCGATCCTGACCGAAGAGAGCGGTCTCCGCGAGGGGCGTTTTCCCGAGCACCGCTTCATCGTCGATCCGCTGGACGGTACCAGTAACTATCTTCACGCCCTGCCGCACTGGTCGATCTCGATTGCCCTGGAGCAGCATGGCGAAGTCACGGCCGCCTGCGTGTACGACGTCACCCGCAACGAACTGTTCGCTGCGGACAAGGGCAATGGCGCCTACATGAACGACCAGCGCATCCGGGTGTCGCGCACCAAGGAAATGAGCCGGGCACTGATCGCTTGCGGGCTGCCCGTGCGCGACTGGAAAGGTCGCAAGAGCTTCCCCCGCCAGTACGAAGCGATGGCCGACAAGGTGGCAGGCCTCCGTCGCATGGGTGTGTCGTCCCTCGACTTGGCCTATGTCGCTTGCGGTCGCCTGGACGGCTACTGGGAGTACGGGATCCAACCCTGGGACTATGCGGCGGGGCTGCTCCTGGTCCGCGAGGCAGGCGGCCGCTCGGGCCGCCTTGAAGGGGATGACCGTCTGTGGGAGGAGGGCACCGTCTTCGCCTCCAACGCGGCCCTGGGTGACGAACTGATAGCCACGCTCACCGGGGCCTGAGGCCCGCTCCCCTTGCCTTGATCAGAACTGGAAGCGCGCGCCGACTGCAACGATGTCGATGCTGCTCTCGTAAGACGCCTGCAGGTTGCCTCGGCCCGCATTGCCCGTTCCGCTGGCGCTCAGGTCCACGTCGACATCCTCGATGAACAGGTGCGAGTAGCCGATATCGAAGGTCCAGGCCGGCCATGGCGACCATGATGCACCCGCCGAGAGCCAGTAGCGGTCTCCATCGGGGATCCGCGGTGTTCGATCGGCATCCGGCACGGGCGATTCGTCGTAGGCGGCACCAGCCCGGAAGGTCCACTGGTCGTTCAGGCGGTAGGCGGCTCCGACCGACGCGAACCAAGTGTCTTCCCAGGCTTGGGTGGTGACGCTCGCCGCCTGGGCCGGATTGTCGAAGTCGATGCGAAGCTCGTCGAACTGCGACCAGTCCGTCCACTGCAGATCGGCCAGGAGGGTCAGCTGTTCCCCCACGGCCTGAGCTAGGCCGAGGGAAACGGTCGTCGGCGTGGTAAGCGACGCTTTGGCTCCAGTGTCCACGAACTGACCAGTCAGTGCCGAGACGATCGCTCCCATTCCGGAGGAACCCAGGTCGAAGTCGGCATCGCCATCCAGCTCGTGCGACACCTGGGAGCGATAGGACAGGCCAACCTTTGTCCCTTTGGCCGGCTCGGCGATGGCACCCAGCACCACGCCGATGCCGATATCGTCACCCTCCACCTTCGCCTTGCCGTCCTGGCCAGCCGGTACCGGCGTGACGGGGAGCGTCACCCCGGTCCGTCCTTGAATGGCAGCCCCGGCCGTCCCGAAATCGACGGCGTTGGTCAACTCGGCATGAACGTACTGGGTGACCACACCACCGCCCAGCGTCAACCAGGGCAGCGGTTGCCATGCGAGCGTCGGCATGACGTCGATCGAGAACAGGCGCGACTTGATGGCATGATAGCGCCCGACCCAGTCATCGTCATACTTCGAGCCGAGGCCGAACGGCGCGTTGACCGCAATGCCGGCCGTCCAGTCGTCGGACAAAGGGTAGGCTCCGTAGAGGGCGGGCACCACAATGTCGGGGAAGGCATCCGATTGGGTCGCTTGCCCGCCAATCGCCGTTCCCAGGATCGTGGTTCCGCTGGCCGAGGTCACTTCCGCTCTAGGCACGATGATGGTTACATGCTGTTCGGCAGCAGAACCACTGCTCAAGCCTAGCGCGGCCGGATTGAAGAACATCGCCGAGAGACCGCCTTCACCAGCCGTCATGCCCGCGAACGAGCTACCCTGCCCGGTCGCGCTCTGCTCCCGAATCGCGAAGCCCGACCCTTGCGCAGCGCCGGGCAAAACGCTGCAGCCTACCAGGAGCGCAGCACCCAGTCGCCGCAACCACCGCGATTTGTTCATTTCCAGCCACCCGATCTATCCTCTCGGGTGAGCTGCGGAACATCTAGATCGCTGTCAACGCGATTAGTGTTGTGTAGAACTTGCAGCACACTGGACGTTGCCGAACAGCGACGGCTAGTGTGCCGCAACTTGCCCTCACGCCCGTCTGGCGGCCTGTTCCAGTTCCGCCAGTGTTACCGGAACGGCTAGCTTGGACAGCATCTCCTTCGGCACGACCTGCCAGAACCTGCCTAGGTGACCCTGGAAATCGTGAACGATCTGCTTGCCAAGCGGACTGCCGGTAGTCACCGCGTGCTCGCGGATGAGCCCCAGCAGCAGCTCCTCATAGTGTGGCACCTCGATCCGCTGCGAGATGACCATCTCGCCATTGATATGGCTCGGGAGGATGTCATCAGGGTCGTAGACGAACGCCATGCCTCCGGACATTCCGGCGGCGAAGTTGTCGCCCACCGACCCGAGGATGACGGCAGTACCTCCGGTCATGTACTCGCAGCCATTATCGCCAACGCCCTCCACCACGGTGACGGCGCCCGAGTTGCGCACCGCGAAGCGCTCGCCTGCCTTGCCGGCCGCGAACAGCTTGCCGGCCGTGGCACCGTAGAGGCAGGTATTGCCGATGATCACGTTCTGGTGCGGTACGAGGGGTGACGACACCAGCGGCCGCACCACGATCGTGCCGCCCGAGAGGCCTTTGCCGACATAGTCGTTGGCATCGCCGAACACCTCGAGCTTCAGGCCCTGCACGGCGAAAGCGCCTAGCGACTGTCCGGCCGACCCTCGCAGGCGCACCGCGATATGGCCTTCCGGCAGCTTGGCCATGCCGTACTTGCGGGTGATATGAGCGGACAGGCGGGTGCCGACGCCGCGATGCACGTTTCGCACGTTGTACTGGAGTTGCATCTTCTCGCCATCGTCCAACAGAGGACGGGCATCCACCACCATGCGTGCATCGAGCGCATCGGGCACCTCGTTGCGGCCGGTGGCGGCGCAGTAGCGCGGATGCGGACCGGGATCGACGTTGGCGAGGATCGGGTTCAGGTCCAGGTCGTCCAGGTCGACCGAGCCGCGGCTCACCTGCCGGAGCAGATCCGTGCGGCCGACCGCCTCCTGCAGCGAGCGCAGGCCGAGCGAGGCCAGCACCTCGCGCGTGTCCTCGGCGATGAAGCTCATCAGGTTGACGATGTGTTCAGGCTTGCCTTCGTACTTCGCCCGCAGGTCCTCTCGCTGCGTGCAGACCCCCACGGGGCATGTGTTGGAGTGGCATTGCCGGACGAGGATGCAGCCGATTGCAACCAGCGACGCCGTGCCGATACCGTACTCTTCCGCCCCCAGCATCGCCGCGATGACGATATCGCGACCGGTCTTGAGGCCGCCATCCGTGCGCAGGGTCACCCGATGGCGCAGCCGGTTCAGCGTCAGGAGCTGGTTGACCTCGGACAGGCCCATCTCCCAGGGCGTGCCAGCGAACTTGATCGAAGTCTGCGGCGAAGCGCCGGTACCGCCGACATTGCCGGACACCAGGATCACGTCGGCCTTGGCCTTCGCCACGCCCGCCGCGATCGTGCCGATGCCGGCTTCCGAGACCAGCTTCACGCAGACCTTGGCGTCGGGGTTGATCTGCTTCAGGTCGTAGATGAGCTGCGCCAGATCCTCGATCGAGTAGATGTCGTGATGCGGTGGCGGCGAGATCAGCGTGACGCCGGGCGTTGCATGGCGCAGGCGTGCGATCTCCACGGTCACCTTGAAGCCAGGCAGCTGGCCGCCCTCGCCGGGCTTGGCACCCTGGGCGACCTTGATCTCCAGCTCCTTGGCGGCGTTCAGGTATTCGGCGGTGACGCCAAACCGGCCGGACGCCACCTGCTTGATGGGCGAATTGGCGTTGTCGCCGTTCGGCCTTGGCGTGAAGCGCTCCTTGCCCTCGCCGCCCTCGCCGGAATCAGCCTTGGCGCCGATCCGGTTCATGGCGATCGTCAGGGTCTCGTGCGCCTCCGGCGAAAGTGCGCCCAGCGACATGCCGGGGGTCACGAAGCGCTTGCGAATCTCCGTGATGCTTTCGACCTCGTCGAGCGGCACGGGTGCGTTCTTCGGGGCGAAGGAGAGCAGATCCCTGATCGAGATCGGCTCGTTGTCGTGCAGCATCTCCGTGTAGCGCTTGAAGGCGGAATAGCTGTCTGTCTGCACGGCATGCTGCAGCTGGTGGACAGCCTTGCCCTCCAGCGCATGCGCTTCGCCACCCCGCCGGTAGCGATAGAAGCTGCCGATGGAAAGGACCGGCGCGCCTTCCCCAAATGCACGGGCGTGCATTTCCAGCACCCGCTTCCCAATGCCGATCAGGCCGATTCCGGAGATGCGCGAGACCAGCCCGGGCAGGTATTCGCGACAGAGCGATCGGGAGAGGCCGACCGCCTCGAAATTGTAGCCGCCGCGATAGCTGGAGATGATCGAGATGCCCATCTTGGACATGATCTTCAGGAGCCCCTGCCCGATCGCCTCCTGATAGCGCGCGAGGCACTCCTGCAGAGTCAGGTTGGGGAACAGGTTGCGGGCGTGACGGTCCGCGATCGCCGCCTCGGTCAGATAGGCGTTCACCGCCGTAGCCCCGACACCGATCAGCACGGCGAAGCAATGCGTGTCCATGCACTCGCCCGAGCGCACGGTGATCGAGGAGAACGCGCGCAATTCCTGCCGGATCAGGTGGCTGTGGATCGCACCCACGGCCAGGATCATCGGCAGGGCTGCCCGATCCGGACCAACGTCCTCGTCGGTCAGCAGCAGGTTCTCGGCGCCACCTCGAACGGCATCCTCGGCTTCCTGCCTGACCCGCTCCAGCGCCACGCGCAGCGATTCCGAACCATCAGCCGGGAAGGTGCAGTCGATCCGCCGCATCCGCCGCTGGAAATGCGCCTCCAGCGCCGCCAGCTCGGTGGTGGTAATGACCGGTGATTCCAGCTGGAGGATCGAGGTCTGGCTGGGGTCCTCGTCGTACACGTTGCCCAGGTTGCCGAACCGGGTCTTCAGGCTCATCACCCGCCACTCCCGCAACGGGTCGATCGGCGGGTTGGTCACCTGCGCGAACTGCTGGCGGAAGAAGTGATGCAGGCCGCGATAGTGCTTGGAGAGGACCGCGAGCGGGCTATGGTCCCCCATTGAGCCCAACGGCTCCTTGCCGTCCTGGACCATCGGACCCAGGATCAGTTCCATGTCCTCGACCGTCACGCCGAACTGGGCCTGGCGGCGGCGCAGGTCGGTGCGCTCGTAGCTGGCCGGCTCGAATGGCCGAGCGCCGACCAAGTCCTCGAGGTTGCGGATATTCTTGACCCATTTGGAGTAGGGCTTCAGCCCGGCCAGCCAGTCCTTCAGCTCCGTGTCATGGAAGAAGCGCCCGGCCAACAAGTCGACGCCGATCATCTCGCCGGGCCCGACCCTTCCCTTCTCCACGATCATGGCCTCGTCGAGCGGCACCATGCCCGCCTCGGATCCAACCACGAGCAGGCCGTCCGACGTCCGCGCGTAGCGCATCGGCCGCAGGCCGTTGCGGTCCATGCCGGCCACGGCCCAGCGACTGTCGGCCGCGACCAGCGCAGCCGGCCCGTCCCAGGGCTCCATCACGCAGTTGCAGTAGTTGAACAGGTCGGCATGCTCTTGCGGCATCACGATCCGGTTCGACCAAGCCGGCGGCACCAGGAGAGTCTTGACCAGCGGCAGAGCACGGCCAGCCCTGACCAGCGCCTCGACGACCGCATCCAGTGCGGCGCTGTCCGAGGAGCCCGCCTGGATCAGCGGCTTGACGTCCTCATTCACCTCGCCGAAGGCCGCCGCGACCATGCGGGTCTCGTGGCTCTTCATCCAGTTCGTGTTGCCGCGGACCGTGTTGATCTCGCCATTGTGGGCGAGCGTCCGGAAGGGCTGGGCCAGCCGCCAGGCTGGCCAAGTGTTCGTCGAGTAGCGCTGGTGAAAGATCGCGAAGGACGAGACGAACTTCTCGTCCCGCAGATCGGGATAGAAGACCGACAGCGCCTCGGCGAGGAAGAGGCCTTTGTAGATGATCGACCGGCAGGACAGCGAGCAGATATAGAACTCGTTGACCTGGGCGGCCACCACCTGCTTTTCGATACGGCGGCGGATGATGTAGAGGTCACGCTCGAACGTGTCGCAGTTGATGGCATGATCGGGGTTGCCGATGATGATCTGCTCGATCTCCGGCCGTGTCGCCTGTGCCTTCTCACCTAGCACCGACGTGTCGACTGGCACCTGCCGCCAGCCGCGGACTTGGTAGCCGCCGCGGATGATCTCGCTCTCGACGATGGTGCGGCAGGTCTCCTGGGCGCTGAAGTCGTTGCGCGGCAGGAAGACCATGCCCACGCCAAGCCGCTCGTCCGCATGCACGCCAGTATCGATGACGTAGCGGCGGAAGAAGGCGTCGGGGATCTGCACGTGGATGCCTGCGCCATCGCCGGTCTTGCCGTCCGCATCGACGGCACCGCGATGCCAGACCGCCTTCAGGGCCTCGATCGCCTTCACCACGACTTCGCGGCGCGGCTTGCCGTCGATCGCCGCGATCATGCCGACGCCGCAGGAGGAATGCTCGTCCTCCGGGGCGTACATGCCGCGTTCTTCCAGCATGGCGCGGTTGGCCTCATAGGCCCGCACGAACGCCTCGCCACTCTCCATCGGGAGTTCCTGCATGATCCGGCTCCTCAGGCGGCTTCGGCCAGCGCGGAGCCGTCGGCCGCACATGCCAGGAGATGACGATGGATGCTGGCGGCGGCATCACGGCCGTCCCGGATGCCCCAGACGACGAGCGATGCGCCACGGACGATGTCACCGCCGGCGAACACACCAGGCATGCTGGTCTGCATGGTGCTCCAGTCGATGGTGATGGTGCCCCAGCGGGAGACCTTCAATTCCGGCTCGCCGAACATGGTGACATGGTCCTCAGGATCAAACCCGAGCGCGCCGACCACGAGATCGGCCGGGAGGCGAAAACCTGAATCAGGCACGAGTTCCGGTGACTGGCGGCCGGTTGAATCGGGCGTGCCCAGCCTCATGCGGATCGCGCGGACCGCCTCGACGCGATCCTGCCCGATGAAGGCTTCGGGAGCCGAGAGCCAGACGAACTCGACACCTTCCTCCTCGGCGTGTTTCACCTCGCGCATCGAGCCCGGCATGTTCTGCTTGTCGCGCCGGTAGAGGCACTTCACCGAGAGGGCGCCCTGCCGGATCGCCGTGCGCACACAGTCCATGGCCGTGTCGCCGCCGCCCACTACCACGACGTGCTTGCCTTCCGCGCTGAGTGTGCCTTCGTCGAAGGCAGGCACATCATCGCCAAGGCTCTTGCGGTTGGACGCGGTCAGATAGGCCAGAGCCGGTACCACGCCCGGAAGCCCGACGCCCGGCACCTGCAGCGCGCGGGCCTTGTAGACTCCAGTCCCGATAAAGATTGCGTCATGGCGGGAACGCAGTTCAGCGAAACCGGGCGACCCCGGCGCGCCAATATCGCAGCCCAGGTGGAACTGAACACCACCTTCCTCCAGGAGCCGCCAGCGCCGCACGACCACGTCCTTCTCCAGCTTAAAGCCAGGAATGCCGTAGATCATCAGCCCGCCAACCCGGTCGTAGCGGTCGTAGACATGGACCTGCCAGCCTTCCTTGCGGAGCTGATCGGCGACGGCCAGACCGGCCGGGCCGGCTCCAATCACGCCTACCGATTGCGGCCGCTCACGCAGAGGCTTGTTCGGCTTGATCCAGCCCCGCTCGAAGGCGGTGTCGTTGATGAACCGCTCGACCGTCCCGATCGTGACCGCGTTGAACCCCTTTTCGATGACGCAATTGCCCTCGCAGAGGCGGTCTTGGGGGCATATCCGTCCGCAGATCTCGGGGAGGTTATTCGTGGCAGCGTTGAGCTCCCAGGCCTCCTCCAGGCGCCCCTCCGCCGTCATGCGAAGCCAGTCCGGGATATGGTTCTGTACGGGGCAATGGATGTGGCAGAACGGGATGCCGCACTGCTCGCAGCGCGAAGCCTGCTGGGCGGCATGAGCCGGCGTAAAGCGGTCGTAGATTTCGCCGAAGTCATGGACGCGCTCGTCCACGGCACGCTTGTGTGGCAATGCCTGCGGCACGGAAACGAACTGCATCATCTTGTCGGCAGCCATTGCCTTGTCCTTCGAACCGCAATCAAGCGCATGCCACCAAAAGGCAGCACCTCCTTGGAAGCGTCCTAAGGACAATCGGCACCAGCGTAAAGAACAGGAGCGAAATTTAGTCTCGTTCTGATACTTGTTTATGAGGATCTGCGGCTTGGACCTTATCTCTTCGCTGGATACTGGCCCCTATGGCCGGATTTGGTCCAACGTCAGGACGATGCGTCGGGGATCACCTTGGGCTGGATCCGCACATAGGGTTGCAGAAAGGGCGGAGCGACGGCAGGCATCGGGTTCGGGTCGATCCCGAGGTCCCGCAGCCCCAGGGCATGTTTGCTGACGACATTGTCGGACCGTAGCAGCACGACCTGATCCCTGGTCAGCAGCGGCGACGGCAGTTTTTGCAAGAACCGTGCCTGCATGTCCGCGACGTTGAAGGGGATGTTCAGGATCTTCCGGTGCCGCCCGAGCACCTGCAGCAGCCACTCGAGGATCTGCCGGAACGTCAGTACCTGGGGCCCGCCGAGTTCATAGGTGCGGCCGGCCGCCTCGGGAAGCGTCAGCGCCCGGCACACGGCGGCAGCCACGTCACGGACATAGACCGGCTGGAACTTCGTCTGCCCGCCGCCGACAGCCGGCAGGAAAGGAGAGAGCACAGCCATGCGGGCGAACCGGTTCAGGAACTGGTCATCAGGCCCGAACACGACCGATGGGCGTAGGATCACTGCGTCCGATCGCTCGCGCCGCACGGCCTCTTCGCCCATTGCCTTGGTGGACGCATAGAGGCTGGGTGAATCCTTGTCGGCACCGATGGCGGAGATGTGGACGATCCTGGCCTGCTTGGGCGCCAGCCGGGCGATCCTGCCGGGAAGCTCCGCATGGGCTCGCTGGAAGTCACCGGGGCGCCGCTCGTACAGAATGCCGACCAGGTTGACGACCGCATCCGAGCCGGCCAGCCCCGCACCAAGTGAGCCGTCGTCGTCCGCGATCAGCGGCAGCGGCGCCACCTGCCCGACTTCCCCCAAGGGCCTGAGGACGATCGCACGGTCGGGCTGACGGCAAAGAATCCTGACCTGCGCGCCGGCATCGCAGAGATGCTGCACGACATGGCGGCCGATGAATCCAGTCCCGCCGACCACCGTGACCACGCTACCGCGCATCTGGATCTCCTTCCGCTTCCGGGCGACGGGCGCCTGTGTATCGTCCAGCCACGAGCGAGGGAAGGCGGCGGCTCCCAGCTCGACCTGATACAGACGCAGGAAGATCGTCGGGAGACGTTGACGCGGCCCAAGAAGTCGCCTACCTCCGGCGCCGCACCGCGTGCCCAGGTGGCGGAATTGGTAGACGCACTAGCTTCAGGTGCTAGCGCTCGCAAGGGCGTGGAGGTTCGAGTCCTCTCCTGGGCACCAATTTTCGATCGTTTACGGATCGTTTACCATCAGGGTCTAGGGTGTGCCCCAGGCCAAAGGATCGGAAACGGTGCGCATGGATGTTCAGCTTCATCGGGGCGACCTGCCGGCCGATTTTAGGGCCGATGGACCGGTAGCCATCGATACGGAGACGATGGGCCTGTCCCCGGCCCGGGACCGGCTTTGCCTGATCCAGTTGCGTACGGCGGGTGGCCAAACCCATTTCGTCCAGTTCGAGAACCGGCACTACGATGCACCACGCCTCTGCGCGCTTTTGGCTGATCGGGAAGTTCTGAAGATCTTCCACTTTGCCCGGTTCGATGTCGCCGTGCTGAACTTCTTCCTGGGAGCCACGGTCGGCCCGATCTGGTGCACCAAGATCGCCTCGAAGCTCGTGCGCACCTATACCGATCGTCATAGCCTGAAGGAATTGACCCGCGAGATCCTCGGGGTCGAACTCCAGAAGCAGGAACAGAGTTCCGACTGGGGAGCCGCGACCCTGACCCAAGCGCAGCTGGACTATGCGGCCGGCGACGTCCTTCACTTGCACGCCTTGAAGGACCACCTGCAGGCGATGCTGCAACGAGAGGGGCGCATGAACCTGGCCCAAGCATGCTTCGACTTCCTGCCCGTGCGCGCCCAGCTGGATCTGGCAGGGTGGGCCGAGCAAGACATCTTCGCCCATTGAACCGAACGCGGAACCGGTGATGAGCCTCGCGGCCGCAGCGATGGACACGAACCCGACAGAGCCTCGCCCGGCGAGCGCCACCGAAGCCGATCTTGCGGCAGCGCGCGGTGTACTGGCGATCGAGTCTCAGGCCCTCGACAGGGTGGCAATGTCCCTGGGTGCAGCCTTCCTTGCCGTCTGCGATATGCTTGAGCAAGCCAGGGGTCGTGTCGTGGTGACCGGCATGGGCAAGAGCGGGCATGTCGCCGTGAAGATCGCGGCGACTTTCGCTTCCACCGGCACGCCCGCCCAGTTCGTCCATCCTGCCGAGGCGGCTCACGGCGACCTCGGCATGATCACGCCAACAGATGCCGTGCTGGCTCTCTCCAACTCGGGCGAGACACCCGAGCTCCAGGCGATCCTGGTGCATGCCCGTCGCTTTGGTATTCCGCTGGCCGCCGTGGTTGGCCGCGCTCCCAGCACCCTGGCCGATACCGCCGACGCCGCCTTGGTCCTTCCGCCCTTGCGCGAGGCCTGTCCGATGGGCTTGGCGCCTACCAGTTCGACCACGGCCATGCTGGCGCTGGGCGATGCGCTGGCTGTCGTGCTGCTGGGTCGCCGCGGGTTCTCCCCGACCGCGTTCGCCGACCTTCATCCTGGTGGAAAGCTGGGCGCCAAGCTCGTGCGTGTGCACCAGCTGATGCATGCCGGCACCGGGTTGCCCCTCGTGCACGTCGGAACCCGGATGGACGAGGCCCTGCTCGTCATGACCCGCAAGCGTCTTGGCTGTGTCGGCGTCATCGATGATTGCCATGCGCTTGTCGGCATCGTCACGGACGGTGACTTGCGCCGCCATATGGCGCACGATCTTCTGGCGAGGCCGATCGAAGCGCTGATGAATCCCGGAGTGCGTACCATCGGGCCGGACGCCCTGGCTGTCGAGGCGGTGCGGATCATGAATGAGCAGTCCATCACCGTGCTGTTCGTGGTGGCGGATGACCGCCCGGTGGGGGCGATCCATCTGCACGACTGCCTGAAGGCAGGGGTGGCCTGACAGCATGATCCAGCTGTCCGATCAGTTCGCCTCGCCGCCCGGGCCGACCGGCAGACCCGCGGTGCGCCGCCAGCGCCGCCGTTTCGTGGGCGCCATGCGCCTCGTGCTGCCGGGCGTGGCAATCGGGCTGCTGGTACTGGTCGTGGCGTGGCCCAAGATCTTTGGCGATGTGGCCGGCATGATCGCCCCTGGGGCGGGGTTCGAGGGATTCTCGATCACCGAGCCGATGCGGATGCGTCACCCGCGTTATGTGGGAACGGACTCGGCCGGCGGCCGCCCCTATGAGGTGATCGCCGAGGAAGCGCTGGTCGATCCAACCGCACCGGACCGTATCACGCTCTCGGACATGCAGGCCAAGGTCGAGGGTGACGACGGAACGATCACGCGGCTGGCGGCCGATAACGGCCTCTACCAGCGAGGCATCGGCCAGCTCGACCTCGAGCGCAACGTGAAGCTGCGGATGGCCGACGGCATGGTATTTAGCACCGAGCAGGCTACGGTCCGCCTGCCGGCGCGCCAGGCCAGCGGACAGGTCCCGGTGCATGGCGAAGGGCCACGTGGCACGATCGACGCCGACGCGTTCGCCATCGAACAAGGTGGCGACGTGATCAGATTTGCAGGAAATGTCCGAGTCGTCCTGGTGCAGGGGGACCCGTCCAGAGGAGAAGTCCCTTGATCGCGCCCAGAGGAGTTCTCGCTGTCTTCCTGCTGCTGCTCGCAGCGCCGGCTTCCACTCATGCACAGGACGCCGGTTCGAGTGCGAGCAGCAATGGGTTGGCGGGGCACGATTCGCGTCAGCCCATCGAGATCACTTCCGACACGCTGACCGTCGAGCAGAACAAGCAGATTGCCACGTTCGCGGGTAACGTCGACGCCATCCAGGGCGACATGAAGTTGCGGGCGGACCGGCTGCTCGTCCACTACGCACAGAACGGCCAAGATGCGGCAGCGTCGGGACCCGAGAACAATTCCATCCGGATGATCGAAGCGTTCGGCAGGGTGGTTATCACGTCGCCGGCGGAGAGCGCACAGGGCAGCGAGGGCGTCTACGATGTGGCTGGCGGAACGTTGCAGCTCAGCGGCAACGTCGTCCTGACGCGTGGAGAAAACGTCATTCGGGGCAACAGGCTGGACATGGACCTGAACTCGGGTCTGTCGACCGTGTCAGGTGGCCAGAAGAGCGAGCGCGTCCGCGCGCTGTTCACACCCGGGGGCAATCAGGCGCAGCCCGGGGGTCAGAACCGGTGAGCGTGGCATCACCTGAGATCCGGCGGGACCAGCCTCGAGGGCGGATGGTCGAACTCGATCGTCCTGGACCGGCGGTTTCTGAACTATCGGCATTCAAGATCGGCAAGCAGTATGGTGGGCGGACGGTGCTCCGTGACGTGAGCCTGCGGGTCGGCCGTGGCGAAGCCGTAGGGCTGCTGGGTCCCAATGGCGCCGGCAAGACCACGTCCTTCTACATCCTCACCGGACTGATCTCG
>NZ_DATAGQ010000005.1:0-38452 GCF_036263595.1 Geminicoccus sp.
TCGGCGAGGAGAGGGCAAGGAACAGGATCGGCTGGTCCGCCGGGTTCACCTTCCGGAAGGAGGGCGGGTTGGTCATCTCTTCCGGGAGCCGCCGCTGGGCGGTGGAGAGGGCCGACTGCACGTCGAGCGCGGCGCCGTCGATGTCACGCTCCAGGTCGAACTGGATCACGATCTGCGTGTTGCCCTGACGGGAGGTCGACGTCATCGTGTCGATGCCGGCGACGGTGGCGAACTGACGCTCCAGGGGGGCGGCCACCGAGGAGGCCATCGTCTCCGGGCTGGCGCCCGGCAGGTCGGCCGTCACCTGGATGGTCGGGAAGTCGACGCGCGGAAGGGCGGCCGAGGGCAGGGTCCGCCAGCCGGCGATACCGGCCAGGATGATGGCCAGCGTGACCAGCGTGGTCATCACGGGGCGGCGGATGCAGGCCTCGGCCAGCTTCATCGACGTGCCTCCAGCCCTTGTTCGCTCTTCTGGATCTGCACGGTCGTGCCGTCGACCAGCCGGATATGTCCGTCAGTGACCACGGTGGTGCCGGCCGGCGGGCCCTCGGCCAGAACCATGTCGTCGCCCGCGGCGCGCGACACGGTGACGGGCACGACCCGTGCCTTGTTCTCCTGGTCGACCACGAACACGAAGGATCCGGTCTGGCTGATCTGCACGGCGTTGCCGGGAACCACCAGCGCGTTCGGCTCGTCGCGCAGCACCAGCCGCGCATCGAGAACGGTACCGGGCCAGAGGCGCTGGTCGTTGTTCTTGATCTGGGCGCGGACCGTCACGAGGCCGGTGCCACGCTCCACCTCGTTCTCGACCATGGTCACCTCGCCCTGTCGCATCTCGCCTGACCCGGGCAGGGGAACCTCGATCCGTGCGTTGTCGGCTGCCGCCAGATCGCCCAGCAGGTTCTGCGGCACGCCCACGGCCACGTAGATAGGGTCGATCTGGTTCAGGGTCGCAATCGTGCTGCCGGTGTCGGAGCCGCGTACGACCGTACCCAGGCTCACGGCCAGCCGGCCGATCCGGCCATCGAAGGGTGCCGTGACGCGATGATGGGCCAGCTCCAGCTGGAGGGAGCGCAGCCGTGCCTCGCCGGCGGCCAAGGCGGCGGTCAGGGCAGCGACGTTGGTGGTGGCGTCGTCCAGCGACTGCTTGGCGGTGGCGCCGCGGGCGGCGAGGTCGGTCGTCCGGGCCAGCAGCCGACGCGCATTGTCGAGCTGCGCCTGGTCGCGTCGAACATTGGCCTCCTGCTCGTCGATCTGCGCCTGGATCGGCTTTTCGTCGAGCTCGACCAGCACATCGCCGGCCTTCACCTGCGCGCCGTCCTCGACCATGATCCGCTCGACCACCCCGTCGACCCGGGCCCGGATCGCCACAGTCTCGACCGCTTCGACGGTACCGACCGACCGGAATTCCACAGGAACGTTACGTATCGTCACCTGAGCGACCGCGACGGGGACGACCGAGGCCGCTCTCGGTGCCCTTGGCCCCTCTTCCTCGCCTGTACCGGTCCCGATGGCGGCTGCAGCCGTCTGTAACCATCCGGGAGCCGTTTCGAGCCAAGGATGCGGGCCGCCGAAACGCAGCCAAGCCAGCGCCGCCAGCACGAGCGCTACTGCAACCAACAGCCATCTGGTCATTGGACGCCCAGATCGGGTTTCAACGGCCGAGGGCGGACGTTCCGGCAGGACGTCCGCCCGATTTTGCGTCATCGACACGTCGGTCATACGTCAGGTCGTCCAGGTCGGTTCACCAGGGGCGTCGGGTTTGTCGGGAGGAGCGCAGTCTATCCTGCCAATCCTTCCGACGCAGCGCCAATTCACGTAACAAATTGTGCACTGCGATAATGCCCGACGTCAGTTCGAGCCGGCATAGACCCGGAACCGGTCCCTCAACCGTTCGGACGAGGCCAAGGATCCTACACTCGTCGTCGCAGCATGGGTGGCACGCGACTGGAAGGTCAGCACCGCATGAAGTGCTCAGACCATCGAGTGGCGGAGGCTACTCCGCCGGGTGCGGCACCTGGCTTGATGGAGCCACCGCCCCCGTGCCCGGCGCCGCTGCCGGTGCGGCCGGCTGGGCGGATTTCGGCTTCCAGCCGGTCTTCTCGCGCAGGTACTGGAACACGACGTAGAGCATCGGGATCAGCAGGATGCCCAGCGTGGAGGCGAACAGCATTCCATAGAACACCGGCGAGCCCACCGCGACCCGGCTGGCCGAGCCAGGTCCCGTCGCTGTGACCAGCGGCACAAGGCCCAGGATGAAGGCGAAGCTCGTCATCATCACCGGCCTGAAGCGCAGCTTGGCTCCCTCGATCGCGCTCTCGATCAGGCCCATGCCCTGGTTGCGCATGTCGAGCGCGAACTCGTTGATCAGGATTGCGTTCTTCGCCGCCAGGCCGATCAGCACGACCAGGCCGATCTGAGCGTAGACATCGAACGCGAGGCCGCTGAAGTACAGGCCGGCGATCGCCCCCAGGATACCCACCGACACCGAGAGCAGCACAGGGACCGGGATGTTCCAGCTCTCGTAGAGCGCGGTGAGGAACAGGTAGGCGAAGACAACTGCCAGCAGCAGCACGATGCTGGTCTTGCCGGCGGCTTCCTTCTCCTGCAGCGCCGTGCCGGTCCACTCGTAGCCATAGCCGGCAGGCAGACCGGCGCCCACACGTTCCATGGCCGCGATCGCATCGCCGGAGCTGGCGCCGGGTGCCGGGCCGCCATTCAGGGTCACGCTGCGAAAGCCGTTGTAGCGGCTGATCGCGGAGGGCCCGAGTTGCAGCCGTACCGACGCGATCGCGCGCATCGGCACCATGTCGCCGGCGGCATTGCGCACGTTGATGCGGAAGATGTCGTCGACCCGTCGGCGATAATCAGCCTCGGCCTGGATCTGCACCTGCCAAGTCCGGCCGAAGACATTGAAGTCGTTGACGTAGTAACCGCCGAGCGTCGCCTGCAGGGTTGAGAAGACGTCGGAAATCTGCACGCCCAGCGTCTGGGCCTTCTCGCGGTCCAGGTCCAGGTAGATTTGCGGTGAATCGGCATTGAAGGAGGTGAAGACGCCGGTCAACTCGGGCTGCTGGTTGGCGTTGACCACCGCCGCCCGGATCACCTGCGCCAGTTGCGCCATCGAGCCGCCCTGCAGATCCTGCAGCTGGAACTCGAACCCGCCTGTCGAGCCAAGGCCGGTGATCGGCGGGACATTCAAGGGCACCACCATGGCATCGGGCACGGCGGCAAGTTCCGGCCTGAGCGCACCCAGGACGGCAAAGACGCTTTCACTGGCATCCGCCCGCTCCTCGAACGGCTTCATCGTGCCGATCAGGAACGCGCTGTTCGACTTGGCCAGGCTGTTCAGGAAGTCGAAGCCCACGATCGCGGTGACCGCGTTGACGCCGGGCTTTTCCCGGACCTTCGCCTCGACCTGCTTGACCACCGCAGCGGTCCGCCCGACCGACGAGCCCTCGGGCAAGGTGACGATGACGAAGAAGGCGCCCTGGTCTTCCGCCGGAAGGAAGCCCTTGGGGGTGACGCCGAACCCGGTCCATATACCGAAGAACACGACACCCAGCGCCACGATCGAGAACGCCGCCGCCCGTACCAGCCGCGCCACGACCGCGCCATAGGCGTCACGGACATGGTCGATGCTCCTCAGCATCCAGGCGAGCGGGCCACGCTGCGGTGGCCGGTGGCCCTGCTTGAGCAGGATCGCGCACAAGGCCGGGGAGAGCGTGAGCGCGTTGACCGCCGAGATCAGCATCGCCACCGACACCGCCACGGCGAACTGCCGGTAGAGCTCGCCGACCAAGCCCGGGATGAACGCGGTCGGCACGAACACCGAGAGCAGCACGAGCGTGATGCCGATCACCGGTGCGGTGATCTCGCTCATCGCCTTGCTGGTGGCGGCCGCGACCGAGAGATGCGGCTCCTCGTGCATCACCCGCTCGACGTTCTCGACCACCACGATCGCATCGTCGACCACGATGCCGATCGCCAGCACCAGCGCCAGCAGCGATACGGTGTTGGCGGAATAGCCGATGGCGAGCAGCACCGCGAAGGTGCCGACCAGGGCCACCGGCACCGCGATGATCGGGATCAGCGTGGTACGCCAGTTGGCCAGGAAGAAGAACACCACCAGGGCCACCAGGACGAAGGCCTCGCCGAGCGTCTTCACGACGTCATGGATCGACGCCTTCACGAACAGGGTCGTGTCGTAGTCGACCGAGTAAGTCATCCCTTCGGGGAAGCGGGAGGAGAGCTGTTCCAGCGTCGCACGGATCGCATCGCCGGTGGCGACCGCGTTGCTGCCGGGCGCCTGGTAGACCGCGATCGAGGCGGCTGGTTGGCCCTGATAGGTGGAGAAACGGTCGGACGACTGTGCGCCCATCTCGACCCGCGCCACGTCCTTGACCCGCACGATCGAGCCGTCGGTGGTCGTGCGCAGGATCAGGTTCTGGAACTGCTCGACCGAACTCAGGCGTCCGAGCGTCGTGATGTTCAGCTGGAGCTGCTGGTCGTCCGTCATCGGCTGGGCGCCGATCCGGCCCACTGCCGCTTGCACGTTCTGCGCCGAGATCGCGTTGGCGACGTCGGTGGGGGTCATGCCGTAGTTGGCGAGTCGCTGCGGGTCCAGCCAGATCCGCATCGCATAGTTCAGGGGGCCGAACAGGGTCGCGTCGCCCACGCCCTCGACCCGCTTGACCGCGTCCAGGACGTTGATCGTCACGTAGTTGGACAGGAACAGCGAGTCGTACTGCCCATCCGGCGAGGAGAAGTTGATGACCTGCAGGAGGGCGGTGGACTTCTTCTTGATGCTGAGGCCGGTACGGGTGACCTCCTCGGGGAGTTGGGCCAGCGCCAGGTTGGCGCGGTTCTGGACGTTGACGGTGTTGATGTCCGGATCCGTCCCGAGTGCGAAGGTCACGTTCAGCGTGTAGCTGCCATCGGCACCCGAGGTCGACTTCATGTAGAGCATGTTGTCGACGCCGGTGACCTGCTGCTCGATCGGCTGGGCCACGGTCTGCTCGACCACGTCCGCGGACGCGCCGGGATAGTTGGCGGTCACCGACACCATCGGCGGGACGATGTCCGGGAACTGCGCCTGCGGGATGGCGAAGATCGAGATGATACCCGCCAGCGTGATCACGATGGAGACGACAAGAGCCAGCCTGGGCCGGGAGATGAAGACGTCCGAGATCATCGTCCGGTGCTCCGGCTCAGGAGGACTTGGCTTCGGTCGCGGTCACCTTCTGGCCGGGCCTTGCCTTCTGCACGCCGTCCACGATCACCCGGTCGCCCTCGTCCAGGCCCTTGGTGACCGCTACCCAGGTACCGGACGTCTGGCCGATCTCGACATGGCGGACCTCGACCGTGTCGTCCTGCTTGACCGTCAGCACATAGGTGCCCTGCTGGTCGAACAGGAGCGCTGACTGCTGGACGACCAGCAACTCGTCGGGCTTGGCCGCTTCCACCGTCACCTTCGCGATCTGACCGTCCACCAGCAGATTGTCGGGGTTGGGGAACTCGGCGCGGACCACGACCGTATCAGTCGCCTGGTCGGCGCTGACATCGACGAAGTCGATCTTGCCGGGGTGGGCGTAGTCGGTGCCGTCGGCCAGGGTCAGGTGCACGACGGCGTTGGAGGCATCGTCGCCGCGCGCCGCCATCTCCTTGCGGATCGCCAGGATCTCGCGGGTGGAGACGGGGAAGGTGGCGTACATCGGGTCGACCGCCACGATGGTGGCGAGCATCCCGCTCTGCGGTGTGACCAGCGCCCCGACATCAAGGGTTGCCTGGCTGATCCGGCCGGTGATGGGGGCGGTGATCGTGGTGTAGCTCAGGTTCAGGTCGGCCTGGGTGACCGCCGCCTCCGCCTGCATCACGGCGCCTTGCGCGTCGCCCTGGGTCGCGACCGCCTGGTCGAGCCTGGCCTGCGCGGTCGCCTGGCTCTTCACGAGCGAGGTCTGCCGGTTGACCTCCAGGTCGGCCTGCTTGGCCGCCGCCTGGGCGCGGGCGAGGTTGCCTTGGGCGGACTGGACCGCCGCCACGTAGTTGGTGCGCTCGATCTCGAACAGGACGTCGCCCTGCTTGACCACGGCACCTTCCTCGAACGCGCGCTTCTGGATGAAGCCCTCGATGCGGGGGACGATCTGGACCTTGTCGGTCGCGACGATCCGGCCGGTATAGCTGCCCTGCGGGGTGATTGGCTGCTTGCCGACCTGCGCTACGATCACGGCCGGCGGCGGCGCTGCCGTTGCGGCCGCCTGATGCGACTCTTCCTCGCCGCAAGCCGACAGCACTAGCATGGCCACCAGCATGCCGGCTTCCAAGAAACGACGCCCATGCAGGTGCGGCATCCGAGCCCCCGACCATCGACCCACCAACACTACTCCGCGTTAGCATGGAGGTTCATACGAAGTCGATGATCGCGCCCATGCCAGCTGTAGTTTCCGACATGCCTGTGTCGCCGCTGGAATGATGCAGGCGGGACGGCTACGGTCCCACGCGCAGGAAACGGATCAGAGACCAATGGAACCAACGATCTTCGGCTATATCCGGCGGCATAGCTGGAAAGAGCAGTTGATCGTGCTGGCGATCACGGCGGCTTCCTTTCCGTTCCTGTACTGGTCACTCAATCTGCCCAAGACGATCGTCAATGACGCGCTGAGCAGGCCCGACGAGCCGCACAATTTCTATGGCTGGGACCTGGACAAGTTCCAGTACCTGTTCGCGTTATGCGGCCTGTTCCTGGCGCTGGTCCTGATCAACGGCATCTTCAAGTACATCGTCAACGTGTATGCCGGACTGGTCGCCGAGCGGATGCTCAGACGGCTGCGCTACGATCTTTATTCGCACATCCTTCGTTTCCCGCTGCCGCACATGAAGCGGGTCAGCACGGGCGAGGTCGTGCAGATGATCAACGCCGAGACGGAAGCTCTGGGCGGCTATATCGGCACGGCCCTGCAGATCCCGGCCTACCAGGGCGGCACGCTGCTGGTCATCCTGGTGTTCATCTTCATCCAGGACCCCGTCCTGGGGCTGGCGGCGATCGCGCTCTACCCGATCCAAGCCTATTTCATCCCGAAATTGCAGCGCCGGGTGAACCGGCTGGGCAAGGAGCGGATCCGGCAGGTGCGGCGGCTGGCCGACCGGATTTCCGAGACGGTGTCGGGCGTGCGCGACCTTCGCGCCAATGACGCTACGCAATACGAACGCGCCCGGATGAGCCAGGAGCTGAGCGTCGTCTATTATATTCGCTACAGGATCTACATCCTGAAGTTCATGATCAAATTCATCAACAATTTCTTCGCGCAGATCGCGCCGTTTTTCTTTTTCTCGGTCGGCGGCTACCTAGTGTTGACAGGGAATGTCTCTTTAGGCGCCATCGTCGCGGTGCTCTCCGCGCATAAGGACCTTTCTAGCCCGTGGCGGGAACTGCTTGATTATTATCAGCTGCTGCAGGATGTGCGAATCAAGTATGATCAGGTCGTGTCGCAGTTCCAGCCGCGCGGGCTGGTCGACGAGCGGCGCCAGCTGGACGAGCCCACAGGTGAACTCAAGTTCGAGGGCGAGATCGAGGCGCGCGGCGTCCTGGTGCGGGACGAGGAGGGCGACACCCGGCTCGACAACCTGTCGTTCAAGATCCCTATGCCTTCGACCGTCGCGATCACGGGGCCGGGCGGTGGCGGCCGCGAGGAACTGGCCATGGCGCTGGCGGGCCTGATCACGCCGGATGCCGGCCGTGTCACGATCGGCGGCCAAGACCTGGCGCAGCTCCCGGATTCGGTGCTCGGGCGCAAGATGGCGTTCGTGGGTTTCCCGCCTTTCGTCGGCTCCGACACAATCGAGGACAATCTCCTGCTCGGCATGCGCCACCGGCCGCTGCACCCCTACCAGCCGTCGAAGGGAGAGGAGGCGCGCTACAAGCGGGAACAGATGGATACCGCACGCGCCGGCAACAGCCCGTTCGACTTCCGTGCCGACTGGGTGGACTGGGCGGCCGCCGGCGTGGAGCGGGAGGAGGATCGGCTGCCGTTCCTGGCGCGCACGCTGGAAGTGGTGCAGCTGGATGCGGACGTCTATGCGCTCGGCCTGCGCGGTACCCTCCAGGCCGACCGCTCGGCCGACCTACGCGAGAAGCTGCTTGAGGTCCGGCGTGCAATGAGCCAGCGGTTGGAGAGCGACGAGTCGCTCGCCCGCCTGGTCGAGCGCTTTGACCCTGCCCGCTACAATAGCAACGCCACCCTGGCGGAGAACCTCCTGTTCGGCGCGCCGGCGGACGACCAGTTCCAGATCGACCGGCTGGCGGAGCACACCTATGTCCGGCAGGTGCTCGACCAGGTCGGGATCAGCAACGAGCTGCGCCAGGCCGGCCTCGGCCTCGCCCGCACGATGGTGGAGCTGTTCGCCGACCTGCCGCCCGACCACGAATTCTACCAGCAGTTCTCGTTCATCCGTGCGGAGGATCTGCCGGACTACCAGGCATTGGTGGCGCGCGCCGATCCCGCCGCTCTCGACCGGCTGGACGAGAACGACCGCCAGCGCCTCCTCGCCCTGCCGTTCAAGTTGATCAACGCGCGGCACCGCCTGGGCCTGATCACGAAGGACCTGGAAGCGAAGATCCTGGAGGCGCGCAAGGTATTCCGGGAGAACCTCCCGCCAGAACTGTCCTCCAGCGTCGCGTTCTTCGAGCCGGACGCCTATAATGACGCGGCTTCCGTCCAGGACAATGTGCTGTTCGGCAAGGTCGCCTATGGCGCCGCCCAGGCGCCGGTCCGCATCGCCGCCCTGATCCGCAGCCTGCTCGAGGAGGCGGGCCTGCGGGAGCGGATCATCGAGGTGGGCCTGTCGTTCCACTGCGGCCCCGGCGGCGGCCGCCTGAGCGTGGCGCAGCGGCAGAAGCTCGCCATCGCACGCGCGATCCTGCGGCGCCCGATGGTGCTGGTGCTGCACGACGCCGCTACCGCAATCGACGCTGCGGATCAGAGTGAGCTGATTGAGCGGATCCTGGAAGCTATGGACGGCAGGACCGTGATATGGTCGCTCGCGAGGGCGGATCTGGCCGGGTTGTTCGGCATGACGCTGGCGCTGGACAAGGGGCGGCTGCTGGACGCGGCCGAGCAGGAACAGAAGGTGGAGCCGCAGGAAGCCGAGGCATGACGACGATCGGAACCGACTGGAGAATGCGTTGAGCCTGCAAGACGATGTCGACGTGCTGCGTGCCATCCCGTTATTCGCCAAGATCGAGCCGGCCAAGCTGAAGCTGCTCGCGTTCACGAGCGAGCACATGGAGTTCGAGGCGGGCGAGACGGTCTTCCGCCAGGGTGATCCCGGTGATGCCGCCTACATCATCCTGGACGGATCGGCCGACATCGTGGTCGACACCCCGCAAGGGGCGGTCACGGTCGCCCACCTCGCCCGCAACGACGTCGTCGGCGAGATCGCGATCCTTTGCGACGTCCCGCGTACCGCCACCGTCGTCGCCAGCAGCGATCTCGCCACGCTCAGGGTCGGCAAGGATGCGTTCTTCAACCTGGTGACCCAGTTCCCGCAGGTCGGCGTCGGGATCATGTCGGAACTGGCCCACCGCCTGCACCAGACGACGGTCAACCTCACCGACCTGTCGGCCAAGCTCAGGCGACTGGAAACGGAGGGCGGTACGGCTTGAGCAAGGCTGCAACGCTGCTCTGGCCGCTCCGGCGCAGCCCGGCGCTGGATTGGTTCGTCCGCATGAACCACGAGCAGCCCTACCTGGACAACCTGTTCGACGAGCTCTGCCACAAGCTGGTCGAGGATGGCCTGCCGATCACGCGTGCCACCTTGAACGTGCGCGGCCTGCATCCGCAGTTCATCGGTGCCTCGGTCATCTGGCGGGACGACGGGCGGCCGTTCGAGATGCGCTTCATTTCCCCGGCCGACGTGGAGGGGCCGAGCTTCCACAACAGCCCGATCAAGGCGCTTTACGAGGGGGCCGAGGGCGTGCGGCAGCGCCTGGACATGCCGGTCAGCGGTCCACAGTACGGGATCTATGCTGATCTCAGGGCGGAGGGGCTGGTCGACTATGTCGCGCGTCCCCTGGTCGGCAGCGATGGGCGGCGGCACTCGATGACCTTCGCGACCGCCAGGGAGGGCGGGTTCTCGACCGAGGACCTGTTCATGATCGACGACCTGATGCCGCTCCTGGCCATGGCGGCCGAGGCTAGGGTCGGCCGTCGCATCACCAAGACCATTCTCGAAACCTATGTCGGCAAGGAAGCCGGCCTGCAGATCCTGGCTGGTAACATTCGCCGTGGGGTGCACGAGGTCATCGAGGCCGCGGTCTGGATTGCCGACCTCGCCCATTTCTCGGAACTCGTGGACCGCTCGCCCCGGGAAGAGGTGCTGGAGGTCCTGGACACGTTCTTCGACGCGATGGGCAAGCCGATCCAGGACCATGGCGGCGAGATCCTGAAGTTCATCGGCGACGCCGTGATGTGCGTGTTCCGGCTGGACAGCCCGGACGCCAGCCAGCGTGCATTGGCGGCGGCACGCGACGCCTACCATGCGATGGAGGCGATCGGGCAGGAGCGGCGCAGCCGGGGGCTGGAGCCGCTCGGCTACGGGCTGGGCCTGCATGTAGGCCAGGTGATCTTCGGGAACATCGGCACGCAGGACCGGCTCGACTTCACGGTGATCGGACCGGCGGTCAACGAGGCGGCGCGGCTGGAGCGGCTGTCGCGCACGCTCAGCCGGCACGTGGTCATCTCGGATGCGTTCGCTGACCAAGTGGGACGGGATGCCCTGATCCCGCTCGGCCAGCACCAGCTGCGCGGCCGCGAGACACCCATCGACCTGTTCGGGCTGCCCGAAGAAGAAGGTAACCCGTGGTCCTACGTCGTGTGATCCGTGGGCTTGGCTACGACCTGGTCAGGCGCGGCAAGACCCGCGACGTGCACGACCAGCTGGTAGCCGCCCTCAAGGCAAACGCGGTGGACGCAGTGATCGATGTCGGCGCCAATGAAGGCCAGTACGGCCGGCGGTTGCGCCGGCATGGCTGGGACGGCCCGATCATCAGCTTCGAGCCGCAGGCCGACGTGCACGGCCGGCTCATGCGCAGGGCGTCGCGGGATGCGGAATGGATCGTGGCGCCGCCCATGGCGCTCGGTGCCATCGAGGGCATGGCGGTGCTGGAGCGGTCGGCGGAGAGCGACATGAGCTCGCTGCTCCCCCAGAACGCCACCATGCGCAAGATCTCGCCCAGTTCGCAGACGACGGGGCAGGTCGAGGTGCCGCTGCAGCGCCTGGATCAGCTGCCCCAGCTGCGGGATGGACGCTTCACGCGGATGCTGCTGAAGATCGACGTGCAGGGCAGCGAGCTGGACGTGCTGGAGGGAGCTCGCGGCCTGCTCGACCGGATCGTCGGGATCCAGTTGGAAACCGCACTCGTACCACTCTATGTCGGTGAGCAGGGTTTCCGCACCACGCTGGACCGGCTCGACGAACTCGGATTCGACCTGCATCTGGTGATACCAGGCTACTACGAGCGCAAGCTCGGCCGGCAGCTTCAGGTCGACCTGGTGGCCTTTCGCGAGCGTTCCCTGGAATGATCACCATATGCATGGCCGGGCGACCGGCCAACGCTTTTGCCCTCATCCGGCGCGCGCCGCCACGAACACGGATACAGAGCCTTGTCGACATTCGCCATTCCACCCATTCATCGCAAAGGGTGGCCATTCATCGCCGGCTTCTTCGTCATTGCCGTCATGCTTGGCGCTTTGTGGATGCCGCTGTTCTGGCTCGGGCTGATCCTGACCCTGTGGTGCGCCTATTTCTTCCGTGATCCGGCAAGGGTCACCCCGGTCGATCCATGGCTGGTGACCAGCCCGGCCGATGGCGTGGTGGTCCATGTCGGCACCCGCAAGCCACCGCCGGAACTGGGCGTGGACCTGGAGCCCAGGCCCTGCATCGGCATCTTCATGAACGTCTTCGACGTGCATGTGAACCGCACGCCGGTGGCGGGACTGGTCACGCGCCGCGCCTATCATGCCGGCAAGTTCCTGAACGCCAGCTTCGACAAAGCGTCGGACGAGAATGAGCGCATGTCCTGGGCGATACGGCCGCACGGCTATGCCGAGGAGGTGTTCCTCGTGCAGATCGCTGGCCTGGTGGCGCGGCGCATCGTCCCGTTCGTCGGCATCGGCGCCAGCGTGGAGCCTGGGCAGCGCGTCGGCCTGATCCGGTTCGGCAGCCGGTGCGACGTCTATCTTCCGCCGGGCATGATCCCCAGATTGCTGGTGGGGCAGCGCTGCATTGCCGGCGAGACGGTGCTGGCCGACGGCGAGGCCACTTATCCGGCGCGGAGCGGGGTGATCAGCTGATGTTCAGGAATCGCAGGATCAGGCGCGAGCGCCGCCCGCTGGGGGCCCGACCGTTCTACGTGTTCGTGCCGAACCTGATCACGATCCTGTCCTTGTGCGCCGGCTTCACCGCCATCCGCTATGCGGCGGACCAGCAGTGGGAGCTGGCCGTCACCCTCATTGCCGCCTCTATCATCCTGGACGGGCTGGACGGCCGTGCCGCCCGGATGCTCAACGTCCAGTCCAAGCTGGGCGCCGAACTGGACAGCCTGGCCGATTCCTTGAGCTTCGGCATCGCGCCCGCGATGATCCTCTACTGGTGGTCGCTCCACGAGGTGAAGGGTCTGGGCCTGGCGGTCGCGCTCCTGCTGGCGGTCTGCTGCGCGCTGCGCCTGGCCCGCTTCAACACGCAGCTCGACGACCCACAGCGCCCGGTCTGGACGATGTTCTTCTTCCAGGGCATTCCGGCGCCGGGCGGCGCCGCCGTAGCGCTGTCGCCGATGATGGCCAGCTTCGTCGTCGATGGCGCCTTCTTCCGGCACTGGTCCGTGGTCGCGGTCGTCACCGTGTTCACGGCGCTGATGATGGTGAGCCGGGTTCCGACCTTCTCGATCAAGAAGTTCCGGATCGAGCCCGGCTGGCAGCTCAGCGCGCTGGTGGCGGGTGCTGCCGTGGCCGCCCTGTTCTTCGCCATGCCCTGGGCGACGATCGCCGGCGCCTGCCTGATCTACGTGGCCACGATCCCGTTCAGCATCTCCGCCGCCCGGCGCTTCCAGCGGCGAGAGGACCTGCCGGTCAAGCCGGAGCCGGGCGAGCCGGCAACGCAGGCCGGCGGCAGGGGCGACCTCTAGGCATCCTGGACAAGAGCCGGCCGCGGCTTCTCGGATCCCCCGGATGCGGGGGATCTGCTCGGCGAGGAAGTCGACCAGCAGAAGTTCCGGCGGGCCGACGCCCTGATCCTCCAGGTCTCCCTCTGGTGGTTCACCATGGCGGCAATCCTCAAGGGCTGGGTCGACCGCTACGGCGAGGGGCCTTCGTCGGAAAGCAAGCGATGCCGGTCGTCTCAACGAGACCGACTTCCCGGGTGCAACTGATCGCCTGCGCGAGCGGATGCGGACGATCGCGACCACCCCGCCTACTTCGTACCGCCGGCAGAATGGCGGAGGCTATCTGATACCCAGCAGTGGACTTCGCCTTGCCTGCGGGATCCGGGCGCGACCGGCTTCGGGATTCACCTGAATGGCACGGGCGCGGTTGCTACCGGTGGATGGGACGGAGCCGTCCGTTCTTCGGGGGCATGATCTGCGGCCGTTCGTCTTTACCACACTGTCTGCTTGCGTCGGCCCCTGATCCTGGCCAACTTCGGCGCCGCCCGGACGGGAGAGCAGACGATGGCCTATCGCACGATTCTGGTTGGTCTCGATGATTCGGACAGGATGCCGGAACGGGCTGCCTTCGCGCTGGCCCTGGCCGAGCGGCACCAGGCGCGGCTCATTGGCATCCTGGTGAACCCTTTGCCGTTCATGCCGACGGCACTCGGCGAGAGCGCGGCCTATGCCGGGCCCGAGATCCTGGAGGCACAGGAGGAGGCTGCCGAGGCCCGCCCGGCGCGTGTCCAGGCGGCGTTCCAGCAGGCGACGGCCACGGGAACGATCGAGCGGCAGTTCGTGGCGGCCGAGGGCGGGGCCGGTGAGACCATCGCCGAATATGCGCGGACCGTGGACCTCACGATCGTCGGCCAGAGCCATGGCGACGGGCTGGAAGTGATCGCAATGGAAACGGCCGAGCAGGTCGTTGTCGGTGCCGGCGGACCGGTCCTGGTGCTGCCGCATGGCATGCAGGTGCAGCAGGATTTCGCACGGTCCTGGCTGCTTGCGTGGGATGGAGGGCGGGAAGCCTCGCGTGCCCTGGGGTTCGCCCTGCCGTTCCTGCAGGAGGCCGACCGGGTCGTGATGGTGGCGGCGGGATCGGAGTACCATGCCTCGGCCGATGCGGCAGCGCTGCGATTGGCCGGGCATGGCGTGAGGGTCGAGCTTGAAAAGCTCGACGAGCCGGAGGGCCATGTCGGCGACCTGCTGCTCGCCATCGCCGACACCAAGCAGTGCGGCGCCATCGCGATGGGCGCCTACGGCCACTCCCGCTTCAGGGAACTGATCACCGGCGGCACGACGCTCAAGATCGTGCGCGACGCGCGGCTTCCCGTGCTGTTCAGCGCCTGACGAACGTACGAACCACCGTGCTGGCGGTCAGCACGGTGAGCAGGGCCGCCCAGGCCGCTGTCGCCTGAGCGACGGACAGCACGTTCGGGACGAGCCAGGCAGGCCGGTCACAGGTGGGGCCGGCCACCTGCAGCATCTTGCGCAGGTCTTCCAGCGAGTTCGCTCGGCCAGCGCCGGTGCAGGTGGCGGACATCTCGAACCAGCCGAACTCCACACCGACGTGGTAGACGGTCAGCCCGGTGGTCCCCAGGAGAATCGCCAGGCATAGCAGCAGGCCGAGCCGGCCCTGGTCGAGCAGGAAGCCGCCCAGGCCCGCGACGGCCAGGGCCCCGAAGGCATAGCGCTCCTTGATGCACAGGGCACAGGGATGCATGCCGAACGCGTACTCGAGAAGGAAGGCGAAGGCCAGGCTCGCCAGGGCCAGCAGTGCCAGCCAGAGACAGACCGTGCGCGGGCCAGGCCAACCGGCCCCATCGCTAGGCACGAAACGGTCGCTGCTCTTCGAAGCTACCACGTCATTTCCTCCGCTTGGTGTCAGATCCACCTGAGCGCCACGAAGCCCAGCACGATCGCGCCCGCGAACGCGGACGTGACCAGGGTCAGGCGGCGCTCGATGAAGTCGCGGATCGGCAGGCCGAACCTACGGAGAAGGGCGGCCAGGAGAAAGAAGCGTGCGCCACGGGTGATGATGGACGCTACGGTGAAGACCGCCAGCGAGAAATGTGCGGCTCCCGAGGCGATGGTCACGAGCTTGTAGGGGATGGGGGTCAGTCCCTTGATGAGGATGATCCACAGGCCCCATTCCTGGTAGGACGCCTGGAAAGCGTTCGCTTTCTCCTGCAGGCCGTACAGGTTGAATACCCAGTTGCCGAGCGTCTCGAACAGGAAGTAGCCGATTGCATAGCCGAGCATGCCTCCGACCACGCTCGCGATCGTGGCGATGGTGGCGATCCGCCAGGCGCGCTCAGGATTGGCCAGCACCATCGGCACGATCATCACGTCCGGCGGGATCGGGAAGAACGAGCTCTCGGCGAAGCTGACGGCTGCCAGGGCACGCTCGGCACCTGGCCTGGTCGCTTCGCGCATCAGTCGATCATAGGTCCGCCGGAGCAAGGTGCGTCCTCCACGCAAGGTCCGGCGCACGCTCTACAGGCAAGGCGGCCGAAGGGCTATCCGGCGGAGCTATTCCGCCGGGACATGTGACACCTTGGGAGCCGGTTCGTCCGGCACGTTCAAGGACATCGCCCGGCGAATCAGCCGGCCGATGAAGGTCCCGATCGTATCCATCACCGAGTAGAAGCTCGGCACGAACACGAGCGAGAGCAGGGTCGAGACGATCAGACCGCCAATCACGCCGATCGCCATGGGTGCCCGGAACTCGCCGCCATCGCCCACCCCATAAGCACTGGGCAGCATGCCCGCGACCATTGCGATGGTGGTCATGATGATCGGGCGCGCCCGCTTGCGGCCGGCCTCGATGATCGCCTGGTGCTTTGCCGTGCCGCGCGCCTGCTCCTCGACCGCAAAGTCGACCAGCATGATCGCGTTCTTCGTCACGATCCCCATGAGCATGAGAATGCCAATGACGACCGGCATGCTGATCGCGTTGCCGGTCACCACCAGCGCGAAGATCACGCCGCCGATCGAGAGCGGCAGGGAGAGAAGGATGGTGATCGGGTGAAAGACGCTGCCGAACAGAAGGATCAGCACGCCAAGCATCATCAGAAGGCCCGCTCCCATGGCGGCCGCGAACCCGCCGAACACCTCGCCCATGATCTCGGCATCACCGGTGGCCTGCTGGCGGACACCCTTCGGAAGCTGCTGCAGATAGGGCAGGTTCTCGACCAGCTCGGTCGCCTGACCGAGCGGCATCCCGCGGGCAAGGTCGGCACCGATCACGACCCGACGCTCCCGATCATAGCGATCGATGGAGGACGGCCCCTGGCCGGGCATGACATCCGCGACCGCCAGCAGCGGTACGGGCACGCCAGCGGTGCCGGTGACGGTCGTCACCTGGAGGAGGTCCAGGTCGGTGCGGGTGGCCGGGTCCAGCTGGACCCGAATCGGAACCTGACGGTCGCCGGCATCGAACTTGGCCATGTTGGCTTCGGTGTCGCCGATGGTGGCGACCCGCACCGCTTCGGCGATCGCATCGGTGGACACGCCGAACCGGGCCGCCTCGTCCAGCCGCGGCACGACCCGGATCTCCGGACGTTCCACGCCGGCATTGGCGGCGACGTTGGTGAAGCCGGGGATGCGGCGCATGGCGGCTTCCAGACCACCCACGCCCTCGCGCAAGGCCGTCGGATCGTCGCTAAGCACGCTGATCGAGAGCTGGCGCTCGCCACGCTCGTTCACGTACCAGGCGCGCAGGTCCGGCAGGTCGGACAGGCGCCGCGCGATCTCCAGCTCGATGTCCTTCTGCGAGCGGTCACGTTCGCTCTTGGGCGTCAGTTGGACGTACATCGCCGCCTTGCGGACCTCGAGCGTGCCGGTGGGCGACGAGCCGCCGATCACCAGAACCTGGCGAACCTCCGGGATCTGCTTGGTGACCTGCACGGCCTCGTCGGTGACGCGCTGGGTCTGGGCGAGGGTGGCACCCGGCGGAAGCTCGAGGCTGACCACGGTCCGGCCGGCATCCTCGTCGGGGATGAAGCCCGTGGGCAGGAGGCCCGTGCTCCAGATCGAGAGCGCGAACAGGCCGATGCTGGCCAGCATGGTGAGCCAGCGGTGCCGGAGGGTCGCGCGAAGGAGGCCGGTATAGGCGCGCATCACGAAGCCGTCCTTGGGCTCCTCGTGCGCGTAGCTCTTCATGAAGTAGGCGGCCATCATCGGCGTGATCAGCCGCGCCACCAGGAGCGAGAACAGCACCGCGACAGCGACGGTCAGGCCGAACTGCTTGAAGTACTGGCCGGCGATGCCGCCCATGAAGCTGACCGGGGCGAACACGGCGACGATCGTGAAGGTGATCGCGATCACGGCCAGCCCGATCTCGTCGGCTGCCTCCATGGCGGCACGGTAGGGCGACTTGCCCATCTTGATGTGCCGCGCGATGTTCTCGATCTCGACGATCGCGTCGTCGACCAGGATGCCCGTCACCAGGGTGATCGCGAGCAGCGATACGAGGTTGAGCGAGAAGCCCATCAGCTCCATCGCGAAGAAGGTCGGGATCACCGAGAGCGGCAGGGTGATGGCGGCGATCAGCGTCGCACGCCAGTCGCGCAGGAAGATGAACACGACGATGACCGCGAGGATCGCACCCTCGATCAGGGTCGACATCGCGCTCTCGTAGTTGCCGATCGTGTAGCGGACCGCGTCGTCGATGAGCTGGTAGGTCACGCGCGGGTCCTGCGCCTGCAACTCGCCCAGCGCCTTTTGCACCGTGTTGCGGACGTCCAGCTCGGAGGCGCCCTTCGACCGGTACACCGACAGCGCCACGACCGGGACATCGGCATCCAGGCGGGCGAAGCTGCGGATCTCCTCGAAGCTGTCCGTGATCGTGCCGAGCTCGTCCAGCCGCGCGAACCGGTCGCCCGGCAGCGCTATGGTCGTGGCGGCCAGATCCTGCATGGTGCGGGCCTGGGCCAGTGTACGGATTGACTGTTCCTGTCCCGCCACCTCGGCGCGGCCACCACCCATGTCGACCGAGGTCGACCTGAGCTGCGCGTTCACGTCCGCTGGCGTCACCCCCAGGGCGTTCAGCCGGTCCGGGTCGAGCGAGACCAGGAACTGCCGGTCGACGCCGCCCAGCCGCTCGACCTTGCCGACGCCCGGCAGCCCCTGCAGGAGCTTGCGGGTGGTGTCGTCGGAGTACCAGGACAGCTGCTCCAGCGTCATGGCCGGCGCCACGGCGGCGTAGGTCAGGATCGCCTGGCCGGCCACATCGATGCTCTGGGTGATCGGCTCGTCGATACCCCGCGGCAGATCCTGGCGGATCTTGGCGACCGCGTCCTTCGTGTCGTTCAGCGCCCGGTCAGGATCGACCTCCAGGCGGAACTCGATGGCGGTGACCGAGCTGCCGTCGGTGATCGTCGAGGTGACGTGCTTCACGCCTGTCAGGTTGGCGACCGCATCCTCGACCCGCTTGGTCACCTGCGACTCGAGTTCCGACGGTGCGGCACCCGACTGGGTGATGGTCACCGAGACCACCGGGACGTCGATGTTCGGGAACCGCGTGATCGAGAGGTTCTGGAACGTGTAGATGCCGAGCAGCGTCAGCACCGCAAACAGAACGATCGACGGCATCGGCTTGCGGATCGACCAGGCGGAAACGTTCATGGTCATGGGACCCGGCTCCGGCTCAGCTTCTCGAGCTCGACTGGAGGACCTCGGCGACCGGCTCGCCGGCACCCTGGATGGGAACCGGGCGGACCCGGTCACCGTCACGCAGGAAGGTGCCGGACACTGCGACGATCTTCTCGCCGGCCTCCAGCCCCTTCACGACGATCACGGAGTCGCTGGTGCGGATGCCGAGTTCGACCACCCTGGTCTCGACCTGGTCGTTCTCTACCACCTGCACTTCCTGGTGGCCGACCGCGAACTGGACCGCCGTCACCGGCACCGCCACGCCGCGCTGGCGGTCAACCTCCACGCGGCCCCGGGCGAAGGTGCCGATGGTCAGGTCCTCGCTGTCGTCCAGCCGGATCTTCACCTTGCCGAGCCGGCTCTGCCGGTCGATCTGCGGCGCGACCAGCCGGATCTCGCCCTTGATTGGAGTCGTCCGTCCGACCGGCACCACCTCGACGGGCTGCCCCACGGCCAGGCGCGCCAGCTGTACCTCGGCCACCTGGGCGTGCAACTCGACGTCATTGTCCTCGACAATGCGGAACAGCGGGTTGCCGGCCATGGCAGCCAGGGCGCCGACGCGTGCGGTCCGCTCGCTGATCCGGCCAGCGGCGGGGGCCCTGATCTCCGTGAAGCCGATCCTGACCATGAGTTCGGCGCGGTCTGCCTCCGCCTCGACCACCTGGGCCTCGGCAACCCTGACATTCTGCTGGGCAGTCGCCAGCCGGGCCCTCGCCGTCTTTGCCGCCGCCTCGCGCTCGTCCAGCGAGGCTGCCGAGGCATTGCCGCGCTTGGCCAGCTGGCGTGTACGCTCGTAGTCGGCCTCGGCCTGCTCCAGGGTCGCGCGGGCTTCCTCGATCTGGCTCTGCACCATGTCGACATTGGTCCGCGCACGCGCCAGCGCTGCCTCGACCGCTGCCTGCTCCGCCTCCAGCAGGTCGCGCGACAGCCTCGCCAGCAGCTGTCCCTTCTCCACCATCTCGCCCTCGTCGGCGAGAATCTCGACGATGCGGGCGCCGTCGATCTCGGGGCCGACCATGACCTCCTCGCGGGCGGCCAGCGATCCGTTCACGACGATGTCGGCTACGAGCTCGCGCTCGGTGGCGGTCACCACGCTGACGGTCGGCGCTACGACCGGGACGGACGAGGTGGATGCATCCTCGGCCGCAGCCGGGCCAGTGCCTAGCAGCTGCGTCGACAAGACAAGCGCTGCGACGAAGGCTGGGAGGCGGGTCACGGGAGTAGCTCCGGTTCAGGGGTCGTCCGCGAAAGATCGAGATGGCCGGCGAGGCCGGCACGAAACACGGTCATGATGCCGGCCAGGGCCTGCTCGCTGTCGAATGCATCGTCCAGCGCGCGCGCCTTGAAGATTCCGTCGCTCATGGCCGTCAGGACGGCGACGAGACCCTCGATGTCGAGATCCGGCACTGTTTTGCCCTGCCGCTTGAGCGTCTGGCAGAGCGCTATCAGGTGGTCACGCACGTCCCGCTCGATGCTCATGCAGAGCGCGCGGATCGCCGGATCGCGAGCGCTTTCTGCCCAGATCTGCAGCGTGATCATCGATTTCTCGCGCGGCTCGTCCACGAAGAAGTGCCTTGCCAGGGCGCCCACCGCTCGCAGCACGTCGTCGGCCATGGCCGCTTGCGAGAAGGCCGCGGCAATCTCTGCCCGGTCACTCTCGATCAGGCCGGCGATCAGCGCCTCCTTGCTCGGGAAATAGACATAGATGCCGCCAGGGCTCACTCCGGCTTCACGGCAGATGTCCTGCATGGAGGTGCGGTGGAATCCGTCACGGGTGAAGCAGCGGCATGCGGCCTCCAGAATATGGATACGCCGTTCGTGCTGCTGATGGTGCGAGAGGCGGGGCATGCCGATTTTAATAAAGAACGAACGTTCGTTTTTCAAGAGATGATGTAAAATGCCTGGACACGGCAGCCGGCGCCGCGAAAGCTGCTGCCCACTACGAGAACGTGTGCGCCCTCCGCCAATATGGCTGCCCGGTGGAGATGGATCGATGGTCGAACGCGTCGGCGTCATCGTCGTTCATGGGATCGGCGAGCAGAAACCCGGTGATCATGTCGAGACGGTGGTCCGGCCGCTCGCCAGCGCCATGCGGAACCTGCGCTGGAACGTGACGATCGAGGACAGGACGGGGGCGGTCCTGCGTCGTGAGGGTGAGCCCCACGTCGTGCTCCACGTCGCTCGCCAGGACGGGGCGATGCTTGAGATCGGCATCCACGAGGTCCATTGGGCTGACATCAACGAGGAGAACTCGATCGGCAAGGGGATCCGCTTCTGGCTCTGGGGCCTCGGTGCCTGGTGCATGCCCCGCTACAAGTGGAGAGTCCGAGACCTGAAACCCGGCGAGCCGCCACATCCCCAGTCGGTTCTGGCCTCTCCCGTCTTCGACGATCACCGGCGCGGCCCGTTGCGCCTGCGCGACCGGCTCCAGTTGTTCGTCGCGAGTTGGACCTTCGCCAGCTTGGCCATCGTCGTCCAGGGCATCGAGTGGATGGCGCAACGGCTGTTCAACACCCGGCCGTGGCCCGCCGTGAAGCTGATCGTCAGCTATCTCTCGGCGGTGAAGATCTACACGCAGCCGCGTCGACATGGACCGAAGTTCCTGGGCAGCCATCTGGAACCCCCGCGCTTCACCATCCGCCGCCGGATGGTCGAGGCAATCGTGGACGTGGCCTTGTGCGACTACGACCGCTGGTACGTCCTGGCCCACAGCCAGGGTACGGTCGTCGCTCATTATGGGCTGATGGCGACAGGTGCCGCGATCGCCAACTTCCTGAGCGATAGCCGCTTTGCGCGGCTGAGGGCCGCTCCTTCCAAGATGAGGTACCTGAGGAACGACGCGCCCGGAGCAATGCCGGGCACGTTGAGGGTATCGCGGCCGGCGGCTCCCGTTGGACGGCGCGACCGGCGATCGGTCGACCGAAATATCCTGTTCCAGAAGTTTCGCGGCCTGCTCACCTATGGCAGTCCGCTCGACAAGTACGCGGCCATTTGGCCCGGCACTGTGTCCATCCATACCGAGCCCGGGTTCCATCCCGAGGCGTGCTGGTTCAACGTGTATGATACGGTCGATCCAGTGTCCGGCCCACTTGATGCCTACACCAGGCGGGGACCGGAGCCAGCCTCCATGGCCGAGTACGCTTTCAAGCCGATCAACAGGTCCATGAACACGCACTGGGCCCTCCTGCTTGGCCATTTACGCTACCTGAAGAGCGGTCAGGTGCCGACCGAGCTGGCGACAGCCGTGGCTTGGTGGCTGACGGATGGTGCTACCGCGTCAATGGAAGCGGTGGGCGCCAGTCGGCCCAGTCTTTGGCGGCGCGCCTGGAAGGTCGTCTCGGTGATCCTCCTCCTGGCGCTCCAGGCAACGCTCCTCGTGCTCGTGATCGAACTGGTGATCTGGCTCGTGCCGGACAGCGTCTGGGCATGGCTGCCAGAGGCGCCCGTGCCTGAGGTCGTCCGGCACTGGGGACAGGTGGCGCCCGAGGCCACGCAACTTCTGGGCTGGACGATTCTGGTCATTATCGGCGGCATCGTCGGCGCGCTGTTCACCGAGCAGGATCCGGAGGACGAGTGGGTCGGCCACAAGCAGGATCGTTACCTCGACCCGCCGATTCTCCTCCGCGTGATTAAGGACAGGGTGATCGACCAGATCCGGAACTGGCGTGGCATGAAGGTCATGCCGACCAACCCGCAGCTGAGCTGGCTTCGTCGCCTTGCTCACTTCCTCAGGCGCTGAAAGACAGCAAACGAACGCCTGATGCGCTCCTCGTCCAAGCTGATGCCGATGAAGACGAGCCGCGTGGCCGCATGGCCGTCCGGCCAGACCGGCAGGTGCGTTGGAGGAAAGACGACGTGCTGGACGCCCTGCACGACCACGGGCAGGGAAGAGTCCCGGACCTGGACCAAGCCCTTGACCCGCAGGATGCGCTCGCCATGGCGGTGCAGGAGCAGGCTGAGCCAGACTCCGAAGGCGGCCCACTCGACCGGCTGGTCCGTCGCCAGCACCAAGCTGCCGATCTGGCCATGGCATGACGGGCCGGGCGCGTAGGCCAGCCAGCGACGGACTTCGCGGACCGGCTCGGCATCGTCGAACAGGGAGAAGGGATCCGGCAGGTCCCCTTGGACCGATTGCAGCACCGGTGCAGTTGGGTTGATCTCGTGCAGGGCTGCATCCAGCGCCTGCAGGGCCGGTGGCTGGGCCAGGTCGGTCTTGGTGACGACCAGCCGGTCAGCTACTGCCACCTGCCGCCGGCTCTCGTCGTGCCGGGCCAGCGTATCGGCGCCCGCGATGCCGTCCACCGTCGTGACGACGCGCCCGATGCGCAGGTGCCAGCGCAGCATCGGGTCGACGCTCATGATCGCGAGGATCGGGGTCGGATCGGCCAGCCCGGTGGTCTCGATCACGATCCGACGGAACGGCGGGAGCAGGCCTGCCTCCCGCTTGGCCCAGAGATCCTTGAGGGAGATCGCCAGATCGTCACGGATTGTGCAGCAGATGCAGCCCGAAGAAAGCAGCACCGTGTCCGGGTCGACCGACTGGACCAGCAGGTGGTCCAGCCCGACCGTGCCGAACTCGTTGATGAGCACGGCCGTGTCGGCCAGGGCCGGGCTCGCCAGCAGACGGGCCAACAGCGTGGTCTTGCCGCTGCCAAGAAAGCCGGTGAGCAGGTCGACCGGGACCTTCTCGCCCGTGCCGCTCACAAGACCCGGTCCAGCTTCTCCAGCAGGTCCGGATCGAGTGGGTCGATCGGGCCGAGCACCCGGTCGACGGCATGCCAGAGATCGGCCAGCGTGTCCGCCAACTCGACTCGACCAGTCGGCGTGGTCAGGCGCAGCTTCGCCCCTTGCCAGTCCGCGACCTTGGCCCGCTTGGGAGCCAGGACCGCGGAGGCGAGGGCAGCGCGGCGCTCGCGGGCATGGCGATAGGTCACCGTCTCGCCAACATGGCGCGCATCCGACCAGTGGTCGGCGCCAAGCACGCCGCACAGCCCGCACATGAGGATCAGCCCTTCTGCGTGCTGGGCTTCGGCCTCCGCTTCGCGAAGTCGTCGGCGATGGCCTCGAACGTGGTCCACTTCACGCCTGGGTGCTTGGAGATGTGCTGGAAGATCCGCTCCAGCATCAAGAGGACCTGCGGCTTGCCCGAGACGTCCGGGTGGATGGTGAGCGTGAAGACGGCATAGTCCATCTCGCGATAGACCCAGTCGAACTGGTCGCGCCAGATCTCCTCCAACTGCCGCGGATTGACGAAGCCGTGGCTGTTCGGGGACGCCTTGATGAACATCATCGGCGGCAGGTCGTCGAGATACCAGGAGGCCGGGATCTCGATCAGGTCGGTGACGGTGCCGCGTTGCAGCGGCTTCATCCAGGTCTCGGGCTTCTGCGAGTAATCGATCTTCGTCCAGCTGTCGCCGACACGGGCGTAGTAGGGCGTAAAGTCGTCATGCATCAGGCTATGGTCGTACTTAATGCCCTTCTTGAGCAGGAGCTCGTTAGTCCTCGGCCCGAACTCCCACCAGGGCGCCACGTAGCCAACGGGTTTCCTGCCGGCGACTTTCTCGATGACGTCGATGCACTTGTCGAAGACTTCTTCTTCCTGCGAGGGCGTGAGCGCGATCGGGTTCTCGTGGCTGTAGCCGTGCATGCCGATCTCATGGCCGGCACGCGCCACCGCCTCGATCTGCTGCGGGAAGGTTTCGATCGAGTGACCGGGCACGAACCAAGTCGTGTCGATGCCAAAGCGCCGGAACAGTTCCAGCAGGCGGGGCACGCCGACCTCGCCGGAGAACATGCCGCGGCTGATGTCGCAGGGACTGTCTTCGCCGCCATAGGAGCCGAGCCAACCCGCTACCGCATCCACGTCCACGCCGAACGCGCAGAAGATTTCCTTGGCCATGCCCGGTTTCCTCGTGCCGATGAACTCACGGAGGACATGCGGGCGTGACGCCCCTCAGTTCAAGAGGCGTAGCGCCTGCACGTCGGTCAGGAAGCCCTGCCACTTGCCGACTTGGCACGCTCGGTCTGGACGTACTGGCGCAACACGTCGAGCATGCGGGTCTGATAGCCGGGACCACCCGACTTGAACCATTCCAGAACATCCAGGTCCACGCGAAGGGAGATTGCCTGCTTCGGCGGATGACCGCGCTGGATCAGTCGCATAGGCTTGCTCATTCACCCAATCCGTCACGCGGCACGGGCCACGTCCATGGAGACGTCATCTTCTCCATTTAGATGGAACCACAGCGTCGGCCATGGCGAAGACGAAATCAAGAACGTGCTTCATCAAGCGTCGGTTGGCCGTGGACACCTCCTGCGGGCAATAGAGATCCCCTGCAAATGGTCAGCAACCCATGGTGGAAGATAATCTTGTATATACCTGAAACAAGAGCCGCCCAAGTTGCCTTGGGCGGCTCATGATCAACTGAGAATATTTTCGGTCAAACTTCCCGACTTGTCATCACTTGAGCGATGCTTCGAATATCTGGTGCGTCCAGGCGCCGGTCGGCGCTTTGCTGATGACCGGATCGGATCCGCCGGACATCAGCACTTTCACCGTCCGCTCGTAGTCGGCGGGATCCAGGTAGCCGACACCTTTCTCGCCTCCCGAACCGATCAGCTTGGCGACCTCGCCCATCATCCGCTTCTGGTGCTCCTCGGTCTGCGCCCCGGTCGCATCGTTCTCGAGCACGATCTCAGCTGCCTCGTCCGGATTCTGCTCGGCATAGGTCCAGCCCTTCATCGACGCCTTCACGAACCGTGCCAGCTTCTCGGCCATGGCCGGATCCTGGACGTTCTGCTCGGTCGTGTAGAGTCCGTCCTCCAGCGTAGCGACGCCCTGGTCCTCGTACTTGAAGACAGTCAGCTCCTCCGGCTTCATGCCGGCTTCGATCAACTGCCAGTACTCGTTGTAGGTCATCGTGGAGATGCAGTCGGCCTGCTTTTGCAGGAGCGGATCGACGTTGAAGCCCTGCTTGAGCACCGTCACGCCGTCGGGGCCGCCAGTGGTCGGGATGCCGAGGGTCGCCATCCAGGACAGGAACGGGTACTCGTTCCCGTAGAACCAGACGCCGAGCGTCCTGCCCTTGAAGTCGGTTTTCGGGTCGACGATTCCGCTCTCCTTGCGGCAGGTCAGCATCATGCCGGACTGCTTGAATACCTGGGCGATGTTGACGAGCGGCACGCCCTTCTCGCGCGAGGCCAGCGCTGCGGGCATCCATTCGACGATCACGTCGGCACCGCCTCCGGCGATCACCTGCGGCGGGGCGATGTCGGGACCGCCCGGCTTGATGTCAACGTCAAGGTCGACTTCCTCATAGAAGCCCTTGTCCTTGGCGACATAGTAGCCGGCGAACTGCGCCTGGGTGACCCATTTCAGCTGGAGGGTGAGCTTGTCCGCGGCTTCGGCAGCCGAGACCCCGGTGAGGCCGGTTGCGGCCAAGAATGCCAGTGCCAGTTTCCTCATCGACCAACTCTCCTGCGGCGTCCGACCTCATGTGCGCCCGGACGGTGGCGCTCGTCAGCGACGACGATAGGAGGGATGCCAGAAGGTGACCATCCGCTCGATTCCGGCGAGCAGCGCATAGGACAGGGACCCGGCCAGTGCTGCCACGGCGATGGTCGCCCAGACCACGTCCAGGTTCATCCGGCCGACCTCGGTGGAAATGCGAAAGCCCATGCCGACGATGGGCGTACCGAAGAACTCCGCGACCAGGGCGCCGATCAGGGCCAGGGTCGCGTTGATCTTGAGCGCATTGAAGATGAACGGCATCGCAGCCGGCAGCCGCAGCGACACGAGCGTCTGCACGTAGCTCGCGGCGTAGGAGTGCATCAGGTCGCGCTCGATGGCGCTGGTCTGGGACAGGCCGGCGGTCGTGTTCACGAGCATCGGGAAGAAGGTCATGATCACGACCACGGCCGCCTTCGACTGCCAGTCGAACCCAAACCACATGACCATGATCGGAGCCACGCCGATGATCGGCAGGGCGGAGACGAGGTTGCCGACCGGAAGGAGGCCGCGCTGAAGGAAGGGCGAGCGGTCGATGAGCAGGGCTGTCACGAAGCCGGCGCCGCAGCCCATCAGCCAGCCAGGCACCACCGCGCGCACGAAAGTCTGCACGAAGTCGGCGCGCAGCATGTCCAGGTGCGATCGGATGGCTTGGCCGATTGCCGAGGGAGGCGGCAGCAGCACATGCGGGACCTGGAAGCCCACGACGACGACTTCCCAAAGGAACAGGATCCAGGCGCCGAACAGGACCGGGACGAGGCGAGCTCCGATCGCGTCGGCCGCCAGCTGGTCCATGGCGAACCATGCCACGACCAGAAGGGAGAGGATGACGAGCCAGAAGCCGCCGCCGACCGGGCCGGCATGCACCTGGCCCAGCGTCCACCAGCAACCGGCCAGCAGCAGCAAGCTCAGAAGGAGCCCGGTGAAAAGATGGCGCGTCATGGACGGGCTCCCATGGCCCGCAGCGTGAACCGTTCCGCGGCACTTACGACCGCGATCAGCAGGCCTGCCATCACCGACCCCATCACCAGTGCCGCCCAGATCTGCACGGTCTGACCGTAGTAGGAGCCGCTGAGCAGGCGCGCGCCGATGCCGGCCTGGGCCCCGGTCGGCATCTCGCCGACGATGGCGCCGACGAGACTGATCGCGATCGCCACCTTGAGCGAGGCGAACAGGAACGGCACGGCAGCCGGCCAGCGCAGCTTCCAGAACACCTGGGCCGGGGTGGCATTCCAGGTGTGCATCAGTTCCAGGGACAGGACGTCCGGGGAGCGCAGTCCCTTCACCATGCCGATCGTGATCGGAAAGAAGCACAGGTACATCGAGATCAGCGACTTCGGCACGAGGCCAGTCAGGCCGACCGAGCCCAGCACCACCACGACCATGGGCGCGATCGCCAGGATGGGGATGGTCTGGCTGGCGATCACCCAGGGCAGCAACGCCCTGTCCAGGATCCGCATGTGGACGATCCCGACCGCCAGCAGGATCCCCAGCAGGGTACCGAGGGCAAAGCCCAGCAGGGTCGCCGAGAGCGTGATCCAGGCATGGTAGACCAGCGAGCGCTTGGACGTGATCGCTGTCTGGAACACCGTCTTGTTGAATTCCTCCGCCACCTGGTGCGGCGCCGGCAGGACCGGGCGCTCCATCGACCAACTGTCCTGGACGAGTTGCTGCCAGGTCCAGGGCTGGTCGTCGTAGCGGTCGATCACCTGGGGCGCGTTCAGCCAGACTGCACCCAGATACCAGATCGCCAGGATGGCCAGCGTGACCGTCAGCACCGGGAGAAATCGGCCAGTATGAAGTTGACGCGCGCCGACCGGGGCGCGCACCGCTGCGGCGGCCATATCCCGTGCTTTCTTCACCGCGCCGAGGCTTTCCCGGGCGCACCCTCTGGGTTGGATTGGTTAGAAAGAGCCGTGGCCGCTGGCAAGCGCCCGGTAGCATTGTGACGATCCGCGCATCGGTCGGCGACGAGTCGTGATCCGACGGCCCTTGCGCGCCGGACGTTCACCGTTCAACAGCGTGCAACGTGCGTGACGAGTGCAGGCCCAACCAGAGGGCGAACATCGTGGGGATGGTATGGAGCAGGCGGTCCGCCTGGATCAACTGACCAGGCATTTCGGGCGCTTTACGGCCGTGGACCGGATCAGTTTCGGCGTGCGGCGCGGCGAGGTCGTAGGCTTCCTGGGCCCGAACGGGGCCGGCAAGTCGACGACCATGCGAATGCTGGCCGGCTATCTTACGCCGTCCGGCGGCCGCGCTCAGATCATGGGGCATGACGTCGAGGCCGAGCCGCTCGAGGCGCGCGGCGCGCTGGGCTACCTTCCGGAGGGGGCGCCGCTCTACGGGGACATGACGCCCCTGGGGCTGTTCAATTTCGTGGCCTCGATGCGAGGAATGACGGGTGCAACGCGCAGGCACAACATTGCGACCGTGATCGACCGCACCGATCTGTCGGAAGTCGCCTACAAGCCGATCGAGACGCTCTCCAAGGGCTTCAAGCGCCGGGTCGGGCTGGCCGCGGCGATCCTCCACGACCCGCCCGTGCTGATCCTGGATGAGCCGACCGACGGCCTGGACCCCAACCAGAAGCACGAGGTACGCGGGCTGATCGCAGCCATGGCGCCGGACAAGGCGATCATCGTCTCGACCCACATCCTGGAAGAGGTGAGTGCTGTCTGCACCCGCGCCATTGTGATCGCCCGCGGAAAGGTCGTGGCGGATGCGACGCCTGCCCAATTGCAGGCCTATTCCGAGTGGCAGGATGCGGTATCCCTGCGCCTGCCCGCCGAACAGGTCGCACAGGCGAGAACCGCGCTGGCGGAGGTCGACAGCGTGTACGACGTGCGGCCGATGAACCGCGCCATCGACGGCTACGACCTCCTGGTCGTCCCGGTCCAGGGCGAGCACATCGCGAAGGCGGTCGCCGATCAGCTGGCTCAGGCCGGCATCGAGATCGAGGATTTCCGCGTCGAGACGGGTCGTCTCGACGACGTCTTCCGCAAACTCACCACGATGCAGCCTGCGCACTGACGGAGCCTCCAGCGCCATGCGTCTACGCCAGACCGCGACCGTGTTCACCCGGGAACTCGCGAGCTATTTCGCCACCCCGGTCGCCTATGTCCTGATCATCATCTTCCTGGCCGCCACCGGCGCCTTCACCTTCTATGTCGGTGGCTTCTTCCAGCGCGGTCAGGCCGACCTTGCCTCGTTCTTCATGTTCCACCCTTGGCTCTATCTCTTCCTGGTGCCGGCCGTGGCGATGCGCCTGTGGGCGGAGGAACGCCGGACCGGCACGATCGAGCTGCTCAGCACGCTCCCGGTAGGGTCCTTCCCGCTGGTGCTGGGCAAGTTCCTGGCAGCCTGGGCATTCTGCGGCATCGCCCTGCTCCTGACCTTCCCGATCTGGATTACGGTCAACTGGCTGGGCGACCCGGACAACGGCGTCATTGTCATGGGCTATGTCGGCAGCTGGCTGATCGCCGGCTGCTTCCTGGCACTCGGCTCCTGCATGTCGGCGATCACGAAGAACCAGGTGGTGGCCTTCGTGCTGGGGGCAGCGCTGTGCTTCCTGTTCCTGATGAGCGGGGTAGAGATGGTGTTGGCGGCATTCCGGGCCTGGGCACCGGACTTCCTGGTCGACCTGGTCGCGTCGTTCAGCCTGATCACGCACTTCGCGGCGCTGAGCAAAGGGACGCTGCCGCTCACCACGGCCGTGTTCATCCTCACCCTGATCGGCACGGCGCTGTTCGTGAACAAGCTGATCGTCGACCTGAAGAAGGCGGGCTGATCGATGCGAGCCCATCGCCGTACCCTCTCGATCATCGGTATTCCGCTGGCGTTGATCGCCTTCCTGTCGTTCAACGTGTTCTCCGGCATCGCCCTGCGCGGCCCGCGCCTGGACCTGACCGAGAACCGGCAGTTCACCCTCTCCGAGGGGACGCGCCACATGCTGGCGAACATCCAGGAGCCGGTGCAGCTGCGCTTCTACCTGTCGTCGTCACTGCGCGAGTCCAATCCGTACCTTTGGGCCTATGCGCAGCAGGCGCGTGACATCCTGGAAGGGTTCGCCGAGGCCGCGTCCGGCAAGATCGAGCTGCAGGTCATTGATCCGCAGCCCTTCTCGCAGGAAGAGGATCGCGCCACGGGCTTCGGCCTCCAGCCGGTCACCGCGCCCGACCAGAGCGTGGCCTTCCTGGGCGTTGCAGGTTCCAACACCACCGACGACGTGAGCGCCATCCCGCTGCTGAGCCCTGAGCGCGAGCGGTTTCTCGAGTACGACCTCACCCGGCTGGTGTTCGACCTTTCCCGGCCGGACAAGCCGGTACTGGGCATCATCACCGGCCTGCCGCTCGAAGGCAACGAGCAGAACGGCCAGCAGCCCTGGCAGATCCTGACCCAGCTCAGGCAGTTCTACGACGTGCGGATGCTGACCGGCGAAGAGTACGTCATCGATCCGGCGATCCAGGTACTGATGCTGGTGCAGCCGGACGATCTGCCCGAGCAGAACCTGTACGCGATCGACCAGTTCGTGATGCGCGGCGGCCGGGTCCTGGCCTTCGCCGATCCTTTCTCCGAGGCGGCCCAGGCCCAGGTCCAGGCTGCGGGAGATTTTGCTGCCAAGATCGACGGGCTGCTCAAGTCCTGGGGAGCGGAGCTCGTGGCCGATCGGATCGCAGCCGATCCCGATGCTGCACGCCAAGTCTCGGTTCCGCAGCCGGATGGCCGGCAGCAGGTGCTGCCCTATCTCCCCTGGCTATCGCTGGACACGGACAACGTGGATCCAGGCGACCCGGCGGTTGCCAACCTCGAGGTCATCAACATGATGTCGCCGGGCATTCTGAGGCCGGTGCAGGATGCGAGAACCACGTTCTCGCCCCTGCTCCGCACTGGACCTGAAGGCGGCGCGATCGATGCGGCACCCATCCGGATCTATCCTGACCCGATCGCCATCCTGCGCAACTTCCGGCCGGGCAACGAGCGGCTGACCCTGGCGGTCCGGCTCTCGGGGCCTGCGAAGAGTGCCTTTCCTGCAGCACCCGCCAGCCAGGACCCAGCCGCACCGGACCCGGCAAGTCATCTCGCCGAAGCCAGCCAGCCGCTGAATGTCCTGGTGGTGGCCGACGCCGACCTTCTCGAAGATCAGGCCTGGCTGGCCAGCCCGTCGATGGACGAGAACAGCATGCTCCCGGTCGCCTCCAACGCCGACTTGGTCCTGAACCTTCTCGACACGCTGGCCGGCTCGGATGCCCTCCTCTCGCTGCGCGGACGCGATATCGCGCTGCGTCCGTTCACGCGCATCGTGGAGATCCAGCGGGCCGCCGAATCGATCTATCGGGTGAAGGAGCAGGAGCTCACCACGAATCTCCAGGAGGTCCAGGCCAAGCTGCAGGACCTGGGAGGGATCGGCCAGGACCAGGAAGGCATGGTGCTGTCGGAGGAGCAGCGCATGGAGGTTCAGGGCTTCCGTGGGCGGATGCTCGAGCTGCGCGAGCAGCTCCGGGCGGTCCAGCGGGCGCTCCGGCAGGACATCGAGCGGCTCGAGAGCCGGCTGACCCTGGTCAATATCCTGGCAGTGCCGGCCACCATCGCCCTGGTAGCGATCGTCCTGGCCCTGATCCGGCGGGCACGGACGCGGCGCCGGTTCGATCCGGTCAACGGCTGAGGAGGGCGGACATGCAGCCACGCAACTTCACCATCCTGGTGGCCATCACCGGCGTCTCGGTAGTCCTGGCGGCCGGTGCGCTCCTGATCCAGGACCGCCCCCTGACATCGACGGCGCTCAACCAGCTGCTCGCACCGGACTTGGCGGCCAGGATCAACGATGTCGGCCGCATCCAGGTGATCGGATCCGAGGGTGCGGTGACGGTGGAACGGCGGGAGGCCGGCAACTGGGTGGTCGTGGAAAAGGGCGGCTTTGCCGCCGACGAGAAGGCGGTGCTGACGCTGCTGCGCAAGCTAGGTGAGCTGCGTGTGGTCGAGGCGAAGACGGCGCTGCCGGAACGGCTTCCCCGGCTGGAGTTGGAGGATCCAAAGGTCCCCGAAGCCAAGTCCCATGGCCTGGTGCTCCAGGACCAGGCTGGCACGCCGATCGCGAGCCTGGTGGTGGGCAAGCGGGCGTTCGGCATGTTCGGGCCGGGCCAGACCGGAACCTATGTGCGCTTCGCCGATGCGTCGCAGGCTTACCTGACCGACAGCGAGATCACTCTTCCGGCCGGTGCCACCGAATGGATCTCGAGCGAGGTGATCGACCTCCCGGAGGACCGGGTAAAGCTCGTGTCGCTGGAACCGGAGAATGGCGTGCTGGTCACCGCCAGCCGCGCGTCGGCCGATGCCCCTGCCTTCGACTTGGCGGGCATCCCGACTGGGCAGGCCGCCGACCAGGCGAAGCTCGGTGAGCTCGCGCGGCTGTTCTCGCAGCTCAGCCTGCTCGACGTGCGCCCTGCTGCCGAGGTCGCCTTCTACGAAGCGCCACAGCGCGTGCGGGTGGAGACTTTCGACGGCCTGACCGTCGTGTTCACTTGGCTGAGCCTGCCGGAGGCCAGCTGGCTCAAGGTCGACACCGTCACGGCCGCAGACACGGCGGCACCAGAGGTCAAGGAAGAGGCCGCCAGGATCGCGGCACGGACGGAAGGCTGGGCCTTCCATGTCGGCGGCTACATCACCGAGCAGCTTAGTCAGAAGCTCGACGACCTGTTGGTGAAGCCCGAGGAGAGCTGAGCAGCACGGGGCAGCGTGGCTGATGCCACGCCCGCCAGCGAGGCCCGAGTAGACGCCAGGGCGGGCGCGCAGCAGGCCAGCACGGTGGCCTGCTTCTCCGTATCGTTCAGGCTGTCCCGATCGTCGATGCCGAACAGGGCGCTAATGATGCTCTGTGGACGAGGCAATGCCCGTGGCCATCACGCCGTCACCTCAGGCGGAGAACCTCACGTCTCTGGAGGACGATCAACGCAGTCGAACCTACGACGCTCAATAGTCTCGTGAGGCCATATCTTTCCGCCATTTGAAACATTCTTGGGATCACATGAAGAAAGAAAAAATGCCTTTCAAAATGACGGTTCCTGCGTATCAGAAGCACTGACGAAATCCTATTTTCGCTGACGGGAACCAATAAAGCTACAAGAAGTTCATTCGCGGAGGTCGCCTGCCGGTTGCCACGATCTATGAATGATGCTGAGATCCTGAATGACGATCATAACGATGCGCTCGCTCCTTTTGTCTGGTACCGCCGGTCTCTCGGCTTTGCTTTTGGCAGCTTGTGCGACGCAGCCACCCAGCGGAACGTCCGCCGTGGCATCGAACCGTGCGTCCGAGGCGTCGGCGACGTCTGCCGAGCGGGCTGACCCGGACATGCGGATGGTGCTGCAGGCGCTGCAGACGATGGGCGGCAAGCCGATCGAGACCCTGTCGGCGCAAGAAGCGCGCGAGCAGCCGACGCCGGCCGATGCAGCCATGCAGGTCATGCGGCAGCGGGGAATTACCCAGCCACCCCTGGACATCGCGAATGTCGAGGACCGGACGATCAGCGGCGATGCCGGACCGATCCCGATCCGCATCTACACGCCTGATGGCAATGGACCGTTCCCCGTCGTGGTCTACTACCATGGTGGTGGCTGGGTCATTGCCGACCTGGATACGTATGACGCGTCGGCACGGGCACTCGCGCATCACGCCAACGCCATCGTGGTCTCGGCCCACTACCGCCAGGGCCCCGAGCACAAGTTCCCGGCGGCACACGAGGACGCATTCAAGGCCTACCAATGGGCGGTCGCCAACGCCCAGGCACTGGGCGGCGACCCATCAAGGATAGCAGTGGTTGGCGAGAGCGCCGGTGGCAATCTCGCCATGAACGTTGCCATGCAAGCCCGCAATACCGGCACGACCCAGCCCGTTCACGAGGTGCTGGTCTACCCAGTGGCAGGCACCGACGTGAACACGGCCTCCTACCAGGAGAACGCGAACGCCAAGCCGCTCAACAAGCCGATGATGGAGTGGTTCTTCCGCCAGTACCTGAACGGGCCCGGCGACTTTGCCGATCCGCGGATCAACCTGATCGCAGCGGACCTCAAGGGCCTGCCACCCACCACGATCATCGGCGCGGAGATCGATCCGCTACGCTCGGAAGGCGTGACGCTGGCCCAGCGGCTGGAGGCAGCCGGCGTGCCGGTAACCTACCAGCTCTATGACGGCGTCACCCACGAGTTCTTCGGCATGGGCGCAGTCGTCGACGATGCGCTCGACGCGGAGGAACTGGCGGGCATGCAACTCCAGCGCGCGTTCGGCACCGTCGACGCCCGGACGGACTGACCGGGCGTCGACCATCGATCAGAGGATAAAGCGGGACAGGTCGTGGTTGCCGAGGAGCGACCCGACCTTCTCGTCCACGAGCGCCGCGTTCACCTTGACGGTCTGTCCGCCCATGTCGGACGCACCGAAGCTCACGTCCTCCAGGAGCTTCTCCATCACCGTCTGCAGGCGACGCGCCCCGATGTTCTCGACCCTGCGGTTGATATCGTCGGCGAGCCTGGAGATCGCGTCCATGGCGTCCTCGGTGAACTCGACCGTCACGTTCTCCGTGGCCAGCAGGGCCACGTACTGACGGATCAGGCTCGCTTCCGGCTCCACCAGGATGCGACGCAGGTCGGTCTGGCTGAGCGGCTCCAGTTCGACACGGATCGGCAGGCGTCCCTGCAACTCGGGCAGCAGGTCGGACGGCTTGCTCAGGTGGAATGCGCCTGAGGTGATGAACAGGATATGCTCGGTGCGGATCATGCCGTGCTTGGTGGCAACCGACGTCCCTTCCACGATCGGCAGGAGGTCGCGCTGCACACCCTCGCGGCTGACGTCACCGGCCTTGCCTTCGCGCGAAGTGATCTTGTCGATCTCGTCGATGAAGACGATGCCGTTTTCCTCGGCTGACTTCACTCCGGCCCGCGTCACGACCTCGGGATCGAGCAGCTTGTCGCTCTCTTCCGCCATGAGCACGTCGTAAGACTGTCCCACGGTCAGCTTACGCCGACGCGTGCGGCCGCCCAACGCCTTGCCCAGCATGTCCCCGAGATTGATCATCCCCATCTGCGTGCCCTGCATGCCTGGGATATCGAACATGGGCATGCCTGCACCCGGCTGCTCGGCGACGTCGATCTCGATCTCGCGTTCGGCAAACTGCCCGTCGCGCAGGCGGCGACGGAACGTCTCGCGGGTCTCCTTGGAGGCTTGCGCACCTACCAAGGCGTCGAGGACTCGCTCTTCCGCGGCCGCCTCCGCCTTGGCTGCCACTTCGCGGCGCATGCGCTCGCGCGTTTCCTTGATCGAGATCTCGACCAGGTCGCGGATGATGCTCTCCACGTCCCGGCCGACATAGCCGACCTCGGTGAACTTGGTGGCCTCGACCTTCAGGAAAGGCGCCTGGGCCAGCCTCGCGAGCCGCCTCGCGATCTCCGTCTTGCCGCACCCGGTCGGGCCGATCATCAGGATGTTCTTCGGCAGGACCTCCTCGCGCAGGCCCTCGTCGATCTGCTGGCGGCGCCAGCGGTTGCGCAGCGCGATCGCCACCGCCCGCTTGGCGGCATGCTGGCCGACAATGAACCGGTCCAGCTCGGAGACGATCTCGCGTGGGGTGAGGGCGGTCATGACAGGGACAGCTTTTCGACGGTGATCTGTTGGTTGGTGTAGACGCAGATGTCGGCGGCGATCGCCATGGCACGCCGCGCGACCTCTTCCGCGTCCAGCCCATCGATGGGCAGAAGGGCACGGGCCGCGGCGAGCGCGAAGCTGCCGCCGGAGCCGATCCCGATCACGCCGTGCTCGGGTTCCAGGACGTCGCCCTGACCGGTCAGGACGAGCGAGACGTCCTTGTCCGCCACCGCCATCATCGCTTCCAACCGGCGCAGATAACGATCCGTGCGCCAGTCCTTGGCCAGCTCGACACATGCCCGCGCGAGCTGCCCGGGATGCCGTTCCAGCTTGGCCTCCAGCCGCTCCAGCAGGGCGAAGGCATCTGCGGTCGCACCGGCGAAACCGGCGAGGATATGTCCGTCGCCGACGCGACGCAGCTTCTTCGCATTGCCCTTGACGACCGTCTGGCCCAGCGAGACCTGGCCATCGCCGGCCATCACCACCGTCGAGCCCTTGCGCACGCACAAGATCGTCGTGCCGTGCCAACTCTCCGTCAAATGATCGCCCTTTCCACCATTCCGAAGCGCTTCAGGTGGGTGATTCCGCCGTCAAGCGCAACGGGTGAGATCGGGCAAGTCGGTCTGAAAGTGGCTGGCGGCGTCATCCTGTCCCGTCCGGCCGACAGGATGACGCCTCCGGTCATCGAGTTCAGTCGTTGTCGTTCGCGTGGGCCGATTCCATCTGGGCGACGGCGTTGGCCAGATGCCGCAGGGCCGAGAGCAATGCTCCTTCGTCACGCATCCTGAACGCGGTGCTGGTCAGCACGGCGGCGCTCACGACGGCGTCACTGGCGCAATCGTTGGCAATGCCGGCATCCGCGAAGCTGGTCCAGGGAGCCATGGCCTCGCAAAGCCCCGGGAACGTCGGCTGCTCGAGACGATCCGCCAGCGCGCTGAAGTTGCTCATCGATGTCCCCCAAGAATGGCTCCGGTCGCCGGAGCGTCGCAAGTCTTCATCAGTAGACGAAGGGTCGATCGAACTTACCAGAAGCTTCTTGTCTCGACCCGTCGTCCTCACGACGTGGAATACATCTTTGGTTGAAGACTAGGCAATCCAGTTCGCAAAACAAGCAAAGCAACGGAAATTGACTCATTCGCCTACGCGGCGCCTGCAGAAAATTGCTCGAATTTTCTCCAATAGTCAGTCCATCACGAAAAAGCGTGATGGGCGGTGATGGATGAGCCGGTTTGGTAAGATCGGGAGAATTCGAGCCATTCCTGCCCTACCAGCTGGAAGCAGAGAGGCTGCGCTACCCGTGGTGGAATGTCGCAGCCAATCTTTCAACCCAATCTCTTGGCGATCTCCGTCTTCACGCCGTCCAGCAACACGGCGACCAGCATCAGCCCGCCGCGGATCACCTGCATGTAGCTGGCGTCCAGGCCCATCACGTTGATCGCGGTATCGATCGTCGAGAGCAGCAGCACGCCGGCGAAGACACCGGAGAGCTGGCCGATCCCGCCACGCAGCGACACGCCGCCGATGACAACTGCCGCAAATGCCTCGAACAGCATGCCGACACCCAGGTTCGGGGTCGCACCGTTGGTGCGAGCGGCGAGGAGCCAGCCGGCGAAAGCCGCAACGACACCCGACAGGATGAAGACGCCGAACAGGACCTTCTCGACATCGATGCCGGCACGGAACGGCGCGATCGGATTGCCACCGACCAGGTAGACGCGCCGACCGAACAGCGAGCCCTTCAGGATCCGTCCGAACGCCAGGTAGGTCACGATGGTGATCCACACCAGCATCGGCAGCCCGAGCAGGTCCGTGTTCGCCACGGCGCGGAAATCGTCGGGCAGGCCGTAGATCGAGCGGCCGCCTGTCAGGATCAGGCCAAGGCCACGGATCGCGATGTAGGTCGCCAGGGTGACCACGAAGGCGTTGAGCTTCATCTTCACGATCAGCACGGCGTTGAACAGGCCGGCCAGCGCGCCGAAACCCAGTACCAGCACGAGGCCCACCCAGGTGTTGACCTGGAAGGCGAAGGGGGATCCGCGCGCAGCGGTGAGTCCGGCCGCAAGCATGGCGGCGAATGCCATCACGCTCTCGATGGAGAGGTCCATGTGGCCGGCGATGACGCAGAAGGCCAAGCCCAGCGAAAGCAGACCGACATAGGTCGCATGCTGGGCGATGTTGATGAAGATGCCGATCTGGAAGAAGTGCTCGATCGATACCGAGCAGATCAGGAGAATCACGGCCAGGATGAACCAGACCAGGTGGTCGAGCACGAGCTTGACCACGCGGATCTGCCTGGACGAGGGAATGGTCGAGGTGGCCGTCGCCATCGGTTAGCGGATCCTGTCACAGGCGCTCTCAGAGCGGTGATGAGCCGAGGCGGCCCGCAGGAGGCCGCCTCGGTTGGTGAGCTGGCTACTTCACGACATCGACCGGAACGCTGGGGAACTTCAAGTTGC
>NZ_DATAGQ010000006.1:0-2037 GCF_036263595.1 Geminicoccus sp.
TAGGCGTCAGCCGTGCCTTCACCCAGGCGCAGCCACAGGTGAACGCAACACTCGCCATGCTGCTGCTCATGACCGCCCAGGATGTGCAGGCCATCGCCTATGGCGAGCAGAAGCCCTTCAAGGAATAGGACCTGCGCCGGCGTCCAATATCCACAGCGCCATCCAGCCAAGGGTTTAAGGCTTGCCGCTTGCGTGGGCAGCGGTCCAAATCGCCGGATGCGGGGCCACCCAGTCGATGGACAACCGGGTCGGGCACGTCGCCGCAAGCCCGAGCGGAGGAGGGCAGAATGGCGGAGGCGGAGAACCCTGCCCGGAGCGATCATGTTCCCGGTGTCACTGGACGGCTTTTGAGCGAGCGTCTGGCGCGCGCCGACTGGACGGCGACCAGCTGCGGGCCGCCGGAGGCTTGGCCTGAGGCGCTGCGGCACGCCGTCGGCCTGATGCAGCGGTCGGGCTTTCCCATGTTCGTCGTCTGGGGGCCGGAGCGCACCTTCCTCTACAACGACATCTACGTGCCGATCCTCGGACAGCGCCACCCTCAAGCGTTCGCGCGTCCGTTCTTCTCGGTCTGGCCCGAAGTCGAGGAGGTCATCGCGCCGGTGATCGATGCGGCATTCGCCGGCCAGGAAAGCTTCTTCAAGGACCTCGAAGTCACCTTGACCCGCACAGGCGCTCCAGAGCGGACCTGGTTCACCTTTTCCTATAGCCCCATCATCGATGAGCGAGGCGCCGTCCCCGGCGTCCTGTGCGTGTGCGTGGAGACCACCGCAAGCGTCCTGGCGCGGGAAACCGCAGCACGAGAGCAGCAGCGCGCCGCCGAGCAGGCTCATGTGCTGGAAGTCCTGAATGCCACGGGCGCAGCACTCGCTGCAGAGCTCGACCTGGACCGCATCGTTCAGATGGTGACCGACGCCGGCGTCGACATCACCGGCGCCCAATTCGGGGCGTTCTTCTACAACGCCCATGATGAGGCCGGTGGCAGCTTCCTGCTCTACAGTCTGTCCGGCGCCCCGAAGGAAGCCTTCTCCAAGTTCCCGCACCCCCGGGCGACCGCTGTTTTTGCGCCCACCTTCAAAGGCGAAGGGGTGATCCGTTCCGACGACATCACCCGGGATCCGCGCTACGGCCGCCACGCACCTCATCATGGCATGCCGGCGGGCCACCTGCCGGTCCGCAGCTACCTGGCCGTTCCGGTGGTCTCGCGCTCTGGCGAGGCGATTGGCGGCCTCTTCTTCGGCCACGCCACGCCGGGTGTGTTCAGCCAAACGGTCGAGACTCTGGTGCTGGGCCTAGCCGGCCAGGCCGCCGTTGCCATCGACAATGCGCGACTGTACCGGGCGGCCCAGGTCGAGATCGCACGGCGGCGGGCGATTGAAGACGAGCTGCGCGAGCTCAACGAGACCTTGGAGCAGAAGGTGGAGGAGCGGACCCGGGAGCGGGACCGCATCTTCCAGCTCTCCAGCGACCTCTTCGCGATCGTCGGTTTCGACGGCTTGCTCAAGGTGGTGAATCCCGCCTGGGAGCGGTTGCTTGGATACAGCGAGCACCAGCTGCTCGCTCGCCCGTTCGTCGAGCTGATCCATCCCGACGATCACCAGAGTGCGGCGGACGTCGTGGCTGCGCTGTCGCGGGGTGAACCGATTGTTTCGTTCGAGGATCGCCTGGTGCGGGCCGACGGGACGCCGGTCACCGTCTCCTGGACGGCGGTGCCGGAAGGCGAGTTGTTCTATGCGGTGGGCCGCGACGTGACTCTTGAGCGCGAACGCGAGGAACAGCTGCGGCAGGCGCAGAAGATGGAAGCCATCGGCCAGCTGACCGGCGGCATCGCGCATGACTTCAACAACCTGCTCACCGGCATCCTGGGTTCGCTGGAGCTGATGCAGTCCCGGATCCGCCAGGGAAGGACGGCCGACGTGGAGCGGTTCGCTACCGCGGCGACGACGGCCGCGAACCGCGCCGCGGCACTTACTCATCGTTTGCTGGCCTTCTCGCGCCGGCAGCCGATCGATCCCAAGCCGACCGACGCCAACCGGCTCG
>NZ_DATAGQ010000007.1:0-19455 GCF_036263595.1 Geminicoccus sp.
TGAACGTGCGTCGGCGCCACTTCGCGACGGTCTTCAAAGTTCAGCCCGTAGCGGATGGCCAGGGTGCGGGTCGCTTCTTGCGACGCTTGGAACTCCGCTGAGATGCGCGGCGTCGTACGGGCTGAGCCATGAAGACCTGCTGCCATAGTGCATCCTCCCTTTCACGGGACAATGCACCACGACACTCCGGAACCAAACACTTAGCCTACCCGGTTCCGATCTCCTGATGTGCTGTGGCCGGGAGTTCACGCCGCGCAAACAGGACATCCAGCACATCTTTGACCGTGTGTGCGACGAGCATAGCATCGAGCATCGCCTGACCAAGGTGATCCACCTCCTCCGTGGGCTCCTGCCTGCAGTCCTTTCAGAAAGGCGGATCGATGGTCAGGCCCTGCGGATGAACCGCACGATCGGGGACGCGATGGTCAAGCGCTCCCACGACGACAGCCACGACCAGCCCAGGGTGCACCTGCAACTCTTCGTAGACGCCTGTTGCCACGCCCGGCGCCTGACGACCCTGCGCGGCCTCATGCCCTGCCAGCTCATCTGTCAGACCCGGGCCAGAGCGCCCGATCGGCTCAGGCCTGACTCGGTACACCACATCCCGGGGCCATACAGGTAGCCGATATCAGCCGGCGCCACCCATGGATCGGCTCGCCTCAGAAAGATGCGGGTGTCTCGCCAATCATGGTGCCAGTCCTGATGACTATGTCGTTCTGTTCCAGCAGCCGGTTTGGTGTATCGTGATGGTCTGCCGGTATCAGGTTGCGGCTAGCCGCCGGGTTCAGGTCACTGTGGATAAGGAGCTTGGCTGCTATCAGTTGATCTGGACCTCTGTAGGAACGTCCGGGAAGGCTCGCGTTGTGGGCGGCGGGTCCGTTGTTCATCCTGCTGTGTGCCGGCAGTACACGTGTGCCGCCACAATCTTGCTGCACAAAGCTATCTACAGCGGCTCCGCAGAACTCACCCGCGACAATGCATTGTCGCCATTTTTACGTGCGGCTGCGGTCCTCTTCCAGTTCAGACCACAGGTCAGCCAGCCGGCGCGCCAGGGTTTCCACCTTGGTAGCATCGAGGTCGGGCTGGAAGCGCAGGATGATCTGGCGGCCGGAACGTGACAGACGGGCGAGGCGACGGCCGTCCCGCGCACGCAGGACAATCCCTTCCCGGTCAGACAGGGTATTGTCGCCTTCCTTGAGGCCATTCGTCAGCATGCGCGCACGCACGGATGGAGTTGCCCGACTGGCGCGAACCCGCTCGGCCAGGTCATCCGGTATCAAGCCGCTGCAACCGGCCAAGGCCGCGACGAGCCGCTGTCCCTCATTGATCGAGAGCCCGCGCCAGTCGCCGACCAGCTCCAGGACTGCATCAGGAATCTCGGCAAGCTTGGTCAGGTTGCTGACCTGCTGCGGGCTCACCGCCAGGATTTCGGCCAGACCTTGGCGGTCGTGGAGGCCTGCCTGCAGGATGCGTCGATAGGCCCGTCCCCGCTCGACAGGGGACAGGTCCTTGCGCGCTGCGTTTTCGACGAGCATCGCGCTGATCAGCGCGCGGTCGTCGACCTCGATCATGACGGCCTTGACCTTCATGCCCAGGGCCCGGGCAGCTCGGACGCGCCGGTGGCCATAGACGATCTCATAGGCATCCTCGCGCCCATGCCGGCGGCGCAGACCCACCGGCACGAGTTGACTATTCCGCACGAGGGACTTCTGGAGTTCGACGAAGGCGGGATCGGCCAGATTCTCTTCGTGACGATCGCGCCAGGGCGAGTCCACGACTGCTACGGGGTCCACCTCGATCACCATCCTCCCTTCGGCGACGGCCTGGGCCATCGTCTGCTCGAGTTCGGCCAACCGCTGGACGGTGTCGGCCGCCACCGCACGAACCTGATCGCCAATCGGGACGATCCCGGTACGGCCGCGGGCAGCGCGACCACCTTGTTCATCGCCCATGGCGCCGATCGCCGCGTCCAATTCGGCCATTCGCGTGGACTTTGTCATCGCACGTCCTCCCGTCCCCAGGACTTCTCGATCAGCGTACGGATCTCCGCATTCACGCCGTTGAGATGTTCCAGGGCGCGGTCGAGCACGCGCCGGCCCTCGCGTGGATCCAACTCATAGAGTGTGCGCTTCACGTTGCCAGCTTGGTCCAGGGCGGTCGTGTGAACCATGCGCGCGTCCATCAGCCCATCGGCAAAAGTCGACGTCATCCAGGCGGCGATCCGTTGCTGGTTCTTGTCGTTCGGCTGGAAGCGGCTGATGAGCACCCGCACGAAACTCAACAGGGGAGGACTTTTCGGATCGAAGCTGCGGATGTCCGCAAGCGTATCACCCAGCATCCTGAAAAAGCGGCCGGTCGAGGCGAAGTCCAGCATCGACGGTGGGACAGGAATGATGAGTCCGTTGGACGCGAACAGAGCGTTGATCGTGAGGTAGCCAAGCGATGGTGGACAGTCGCAGACCACCACGTCGTAGTCTTTCTGCACGCTTTCGAGTCCGCTACGCAGGAGTGTCCAGAAGCGGAAGGTCCGTTCCTTGATCTGCCGCACGGGCAACTCGAACTCGACCCGATACAGCGCCAAGTTGGCGGGCAGCAGGTCCAGGCCCGGCAGATAGGTCTTGCGGATGCAGGCACTCAGTTGGTCCACGTCTCCCCGCACATAGCCGTAGAATGTCTCCGTCTCGCCGACCTCTTCGTCCGCGCTGATCCCGAACATGCCGGTCGCCGATGCCTGGCTGTCCAAGTCGACGAGTAGAACCCGCCAACCATGCAGCGCCAGGTACTGGGCCAGATGCACGGCCGTGGTCGTCTTGGCGGCACCTCCCTTGAAGTTGCAGACGGTGACGACCCTGAGCGCCTCCTCGCCACGCCGTGCGGGACGGTAGCGGGCGTCCTCGTTGCGGCTGGCCAGCCATTCACGGATCCGGTGAACTTCATCGACTGCGAAGACTCGCCGTGCCGTCCCTACGCTCTCGCCCTTCGGGAGATCCGGCTCATCGAGCACCAGCCGACGCAGATAGCTGTCGGAGATGCCGAGCAGTTCAGCGGCCTCCCGCGTCGGCAGCTTGCGAAAGGTCTTGGTGCGCTCGGGCTTGTTGTCGATCTCGATGATGCGCTGCTGGACTGCGTCGGCCATGGAGGCATGCTCATCGAACAGCGTCACCAGGTCATCGAATGTGGACTTGGTCATGCTTCCTCGTTGCAGGTGCACTCGTTCCGGCCGAGGGCGAGATAATCGACGTTACACGGGATTTGCATTGTTTCGCAGAAAAATGCGTGTGTCGGCAAGACACAGGTTCCACTCGAAAGCCATGACCTTGCGGGTTAGCGAACCGATCCGTCCACGCGACCGGCCGCTTGCCCTCTGCACGAGCAAGCTCTACTTATAGCTAGCTATATCTAGCTAGGAAGATCTTATGAACGGCGTCAACGTATTCGATGCGAAGAACAGGCTCAGCGCCCTGCTGGACAGGGTGGAGCGCGGCGAGGAGGTCACGATCACTCGGCGCGGCAAGGCGATCGCCAAGCTCGTTCCCACTGCCAGCCCCAACCATGCGGCAACACTCGTCCAGCGCATGCAGGCGATCCAGGACCGGATCGCGGCGCGAGGAGAGCCGTTCACACAGGATGAACTGCGGGCCTATCGGGACCAGGGTCGCCGATGACCCTGTGCGTCCTGGACAGCTCCGTGGCTCTTGCCTGGATCCTGCCGGGGGAGGGGGGTGCGACGGTCGAGCCATGGCGGGTACCGGCGGCCACCCAAGGAGTCGTTGTTCCCAGCCTTTGGCTCTGGGAAATGGGGAATGTCCTTCTGATGGCCGAGCGGCGTGGACGGATCACGCTGGCCGATCGCAATGATGCCCTGGGCGTCCTGGCTGATATGCCGATCCGGATCGACGAAGTTACGCCAGCCAGGGCATGGGGAGATGTCCTCCACCTCGCTGCCGCCCATCGGCTCACATCCTATGACGCCAGCTACCTGGAACTCGCCCTGAGAACCGGCTTGCCGCTGGCGTCACTTGACCGCCAGCTTCGCGGAGCCTGCCAAACCTGCGGAGTGGCCCTGCTGCCTGATAGTTGACTGTCGGCAAAGCCGCTGCCAGTAACATGATGCGTCTGAGCATGATGCGGCTCATGGCGTTGGAGATCGATGCGCCGGATGGTCTCGACGGCGACGTCGAGGAAGGCGGCCTTGCCCATGGGTCTGCCGCAGTCGCAAGCGCCATTGGCGAACAGGTGCTTCAGCCAAGCCCACCGCTCGCGCACTGCGGCGAGAACGATCCGGACACCGGAACAGTCGGAGATATCGACACTGACACAGGCCCGGCCATCAGCAGCCGGGGCTGGTTTCCCGCCCCGCCCGCTCGCGATCCCGCATCAGCGCCACGCCATGGATGGTGCGAAACAAGAGCGGGCGCAGGAATTGGCGGAACCACCAGTGCACCGTCTCCCAACACCGAAATGGATCGGCAGCATCCGCCAGCCGTCGCTACCGCGTGCCATGTAGCGGACCGCACCTCGCGCAGGTCGGTCTTCGATTCGCGCCCATGCTTGGACACGTCAGGCAGCAGCGGCTCACTTCGCTGCCATTCCTCGTCGGCCAGGCCTATCGGGGTAACGCCAAGTCTTGCGGACAGGATCAGCCATCGGGCTTCAGCCCGATCCTTCGAAGAGATGCCAGCAAAGCTGACAGGCGGCTAGAGCTCTCTCGGATCCGCATTCCGAGTCTCCACCACGTCCAACTTGGCCCGGCAATCCAATCTCAAGCGGTTCTATGCAAGAACAAGACAGAACCTAGAGTATCAACTCGTTCAAATTCCATATAACTAGACGTAGGCATCACGATAAAGTCGATGTTCATCTTAGATGAACTTTAATCTTCAGCCTATTGACATGCCCGTTCCCATCTCCGCCCTAATCAGAAGGCTGCATGCACTGGCTGACCTGCGTCGCTGGTTCCACAGCCGACACGGCGGAAGGATGCTTGACGAATGATCGTTCTTCAAAGGTGGATCATCGCGGCGATCTTGATGATCCTGGCCTTGTTCGGCGCACCGTCATCCTCGGACGCCGCCACACCCAACCTGATCGCGGCGGGCTATCTCCATACCAGCGGTAGTCGGATCCTGGACACCCAGAACCGGAACGTGCGCATCCTGGGGGTGAACTGGTTCGGCCTGGAAACGAACACGATGTCGCCGCACGGTCTGTGGGCGCGCAACTACAAGTCGATGATCGGCCAGATCGCCTCGTTCGGCTTCAACACGATCCGCCTGCCGTTCTCGGCTGCCATGCTCACCGCCGACGCCAGCAAGGTCGGCGGAATGAACTACGCGCTCAATCCGGACCTGGCCGGCAAGACGCCGCTACAGATCATGGACGCCGTGATCGCGGAGGCGCGTCCAGCGGCTGCGGATCATTCTCGACATGCACAGCCTGGAGCCCGACGGCAACAGCGGCAAGTGGACCAGTTCGACCCGGTCGGAGGCCGCCTGGATCAACAACTGGAAGATGCTGGCCAGGCGCTATGCCGGCAACTGGACCGTGCTTGGCGCCGACCTGTTCAACGAGCCCGACGGCAGCTGGGGCACTGGCGCGGCCGACGACTGGGCCAGGGCCGCGAAGAAGGCAGGCGATGCTATCCACGCCGTAAACAGCAAATGGCTGATCATCGTGGAGGGTGTGCGCAGCTATGGCGGCAACTTCTACTGGTGGGGCGGCGGACTGCAGGCGGTTGCGACCAAGCCGGTCGTGCTGGCCCGCTCCGGGCGGCTGGTCTACTCGCCGCACGACTATCCGCCCTCCCTGTTCGAGCAGCCCTGGTTCCAGGGTACATCGTTTCCCGCGAATCTTCCGAACGTCTGGGAATCCCACTGGGGCTTCATCGAGACGAAAGGGATCGCACCGCTGCTGCTCGGTGAGTTCGGTTCCGGACTTCTCACGACGCGGGACAGGCAGTGGGCCGATCAGCTTGCGAGCTACATTGCAGCCAGGAAGCTGGACTGGGCCTATTTCGCCTTCAATGCCAACATCACGCCTGACATGGGCATGCTCAACCAGGACTGGACGACCCTGAATGCGGCCCGGCAGGCCTACCTGCGGGACCTGATTGCCAGGACGAAGCTCTGATCCAGTCTCTGACCGTCACGAGGACAGGGCAGGGGGGCAGAAGGACGCTGGCGTCGTCATGGCACGATCCAGGCCGACGCCAGTCAGCACTCGCGCCATCATTTTCCCTGTCTGTTGCCTGCTTCGCAGATGCGGAGAATGATCAGGAGCCAACAGAACCCAGGACGCGATGGATGCAACCAGCTGCTGCGAAATGGCAGCGTCTGACGAAGGTTCAGGCGGGCAGTCGTCGCCAATAGGGCCGGTCCTCCCCGCTGGCGATGGAGCCATGGTGACTCGCCCAGTTAGCCAGCGGCCCAAGCCCCCTGGGGCGCTCAGCTACCAAGCGGGCCTGCTTCAGCGACCTGAGATGCTGGAAGATGGCGCCTTGCGTCACGCCACTCCCACGCGTCAGTTCAACCACGATGATCTTATCGGGCCTATGATCCGCCACGTGAGCCGTACCATCGATGTGGCGCTATGGGCCGGTGCCGTATGGCTGCTGGCATTCGGCAAAAACGCCCCCGGGCAATGAAGGTCCCGAGTGCCGACGCTCCAGCTGGATCGTCGCATGCCCGATATGGAACTGATCTGCCAGGACGTCCTGCATCTGGTGCAGCACCGCGTCGTGGTCCGCGTCATCTTCGACCGTGGCGTGCAGCGTGACCAGGGTGCGCTCGGGCGTGAGCGACCAGGCGTGCACATGGTGGACATCCCGGACGCCCGGAACCGCCTGGACCAGCGCTTGCTGCAGCAAGTCCAAATCGAGGCCTTCCGGCGCGCCCTCCATCAGCACGTGCCAGGACTGGCGGAGCAGGGACCAGACGCTGCGCAGGATCAGCAGCGCCACCAGCAAGGAGAGGATCGGGTCGATCGGCATCCAGCCGGTCAACAGAATGACGGCGGCAGCCACGATGGCGGCGACCGACCCCAGCAGATCGCTTGCCACATGCAGAACGGCACCACGGATGTTGAGGTTTTCCCGGCTGCCGCCGTTCAGGATCACGAAGGCGATGATGTTCGTGGCGAGACCGAGGGCCGCCACGATCAACATGATGTCGGCCGTCACCTCGACGGGCTCCGACAGGCGCATGATGGCTTCAATGACGATCCAGGCGGTGATCCCCAGCAGGACACCGCCGTTGACGAGAGCTGCCAGCACCTGCAGCCGGTCGTGACCATAGGTCCGCTGCAAGGTTGCCGGACGGCGGCTGGCGCGAAAGGCATACCAGGAGATGGCGAGGGCGGCGGCGTCGGTCAGCATGTGCCCGGCATCCGTCAGCAACGCGAGGGATCCCGAGATGATTCCGCCGGCCGCTTCGACGCCCATGAATCCTGCAGTGAGCAGGAAGGCCCATGCCACCCGCCGTTCATTGGCGGCACCTGGGTGGGTATGGTCGTGGCGGTCCCCGCGTGCATGATCATGGCCGCTCATAGTCTCACCTCCACGACCGTGCTGAACCTGGATCGGTGACAAGCGGCCCGCCATGGCGGGCTATCATCGTCGGTCGCGGCCGCACTCTTGGAACCGGCAGCCCCGTCCGCGTCACTCGACTCGATGCTCTTCCGGTGCTGGTCCCGCAGCTTCTGGCCCCGGTGACCCGACCATGAGGTGGACCAGGGCCGGGCCGAGCAGGAGGATGAGGATAGCCAGGATCAAGGCCGGACGCACTACTCATCCTCCGCTTCGATTCTTCTCAACTAGCCCAGTTGAGATGCGACGGCCAATGAACTCGTGCTTGATCGAGTAGATCATCCTGATCGAGACGGGCGGTCCGAAGCTGGTGGGATCCACATCCTTGCATGCCAGCTATCCGCCGATGCGCGATTGCACGAGGCGTTCGCGGACCTCATATCGCAATGCAGCAGGACGCCTGTCTGGAGCGTCGTGCGGCTGGTGAGGTTCGAGTGTAGCTCCCTCTTCGGCCGGCCGGTTCTGCCGGTTCAACGGGCCGCGTGTCCGTTTCCAGGCATTTAGCCTCCCTGAACTACTCGGTCGGGTCGAAAGACCCGGCCATTTTTTTTGCCCAGCGTCCGGGCGCGGCAACGTGCGCCCCGCCCGTCATGGCTGTTGGGATACCGGCTGCAAGCGGAGCCGTCAGTGGCTGGCCCAGACCGGCGGCTTCGTCCTTGCCCAGGGGCGCGTCTGCTCCACCTGGCGGGCGAGTTGCAGGATGGTCGCCTCGTCGCCGTAACGTCCGACGAACTGCACGCCGATCGGCACGCCATCAGCCATCTTCGTGCTCGGCAGCGATATCGCCGGCAGGCCAGAGATGTTGAAGGCGAACATGAACGCAGCATCCGACCAGCGGGCGAGGTAGCGCTCCCGGTTGCCGTCTTCCATCGTCCAGTAGCCCACCGGGCGCGGCAACTGGGTGAGGGTCGGGGTCAGGAACACGTCGAACTGGTCGAGTTCCAGGGCGATCTGCTGGTTGGCCTTGCGCATGCCGGCGGCACTGGTCGAGTACTTCATGGCCGACAGCGAGCGACCATGGTTCAGCATCGCCCAGTTGAATGGGGCGAGGTCCCTTTCTGCCACCGGTCGGCCCACGATCTTCGCCAGCCGCTCGAAATCGTTCGCCGTCTCCACCGAAACGACGTCGTTATAGTCCCACCAGGCCTGCTCCAGGTCATGCTTGAGCGTGTACTCCTCCAGCACGTGCCCCATGTCCGCCAGGAGTGCCGCTGTCTCCTGGACCGCGTCCGCCACTTCCGGCGCGAAGGGAGCGCCGAATGGAGCCGTCAGGGTGAAGCCGACCTTCAGGGGACGCGGTGCCGCCGCCAGCAGCGAGAGCCAGCTCTGCTCGGGCTGCGGCGGGATGTAGGGGTCGCCCGCGACGCTACCGGCCACAGCGTCCAGATAGGCTGCCGTGTCCCGGACCGTGCGGGTTACGCAGAACGTGTAGACCGAGCCCAGCCAGAAATCCGCATCCTCCGGTCCATAGGTGATCCGCCCACGGGATGGCTTCAGGCCGACTAGGCCGCAGCAAGCGGCCGGCACGCGGATGGAGCCGCCCCCATCGGAGGCTTCCGCGAGCGGCACCATGCCGGAGGCGACCGCCGCGGCGGCGCCACCGCTCGAACCGCCCGGCGTGATGGCCGGGTTCCAGGGGTTGAGGGTCTTGCCGTAGAAGCGCGGCTCGGTCGCGATGCACCAGCCGCCTTCGGGCGTGTTGGTGCGGCCGAGCAGCACGAAGCCGGCCTCCTTGATGCGCGACGAGAGTGTCGAGTCGTAGGTGCAGACGAAGTCCTTCAGGTACTCGATGCCGCCATCGACATGGGTGCCCTTCCACTGTGAACCGATATTCTTCAGGAGAAACGGTACGCCGGCGAAGGGGCCCGGGGGCGTGGCAGCCTTCGCCGTCTCGCGGGCGATGTCGAACGTGCGAATCACCACGGCGTTCAGCTTCGGGTCCAGGTCCTCGATGATTGCGATGGCCGTCTCGACCAGTTCCATGGGCGTGATGTCCCCGGCTCGCACGAGCTCGGCCAGCCTCATGGCGTCGCTGTCTGCATAAAGAGCGATCAGATCCTTCGTCACCGTCGCCAACGCCGTTCTCCGTTCTTGTGGGGCTCAACTCGAAGACTGTTCATCGCTCCAGCTACCAGAGGTTGCGCTGCAGCCGGAACGGGACGGCATCGCCCGACTTTCGCCCCGTCACGATCCCGGCGATAAGCTCGGCGGAACCACATGCGAGCGTCCAGCCCAACGCACCGTGGCCGGTGTTCAGGTACAGCCCTTGGATCGGGGTCGCATCGATCACCGGCAACCCGTCCGCGGACATCGGTCGGAGCCCGCACCAGGCGTTGATCTGCTCTGGCATCACCAGATCCGGATAGAGCCGCTGCAGGCCCTTTTGCAGATTCGCGATCCGGCTTGGCCGGATGGTACGGTCGTAGCCATCGAACTCGACCGTGCCGGCGACCCTCAACCGGTCGCCCAGCGGCGTGGCGACGATATGCTCAAACTCGTCGGCGATGGGCCGCTGCGGCAGGAAGCCGATGTCCTGCTTGCGCAAGGTGATTGAATAGCCCTTCACCGGCGCGACCGGCAGGCGGATCCCACAAGACTTCATCAGCGTCGTGGAGAAGGGGCCGGCACAGACCACCACATGGCTGGCCGCGATCCGCTCCTCGCCCAGATGGACCGCCACCACCTTCGCCCGATCGATCTCGATCCGGTCGATGGTCCGGCCATGGAGGAACCTGGCTCCCGCCCGTTTTGCCGCGTCAGCTGCGGCGCAGGAGAACTGGCGTGCATCGCCCCAGCACTCCTTCTTGAGCCAGAGGCCGGCGCCGATCGTGGGCTCGACCGGCGCCAGGCTCGGCTCCAGGGCCACGCAGCCAGCCGCATCCAGCCGCTCGACCTCGGCACCCAGCTCCTCCAGGAAGATGGCATAGGCTTCGGCGTCGTCCCTTGCCCGCGCTCCCTTGAAAAGGTCGAGGAAACCGCCCGGCCAGACCTCCGCCTTGACGAGCCCCTGATCCAGAAGCCCGTTCATTTCCTCCATGCTCTTCTGCGCAAGCCTCGTCAGGGCCGCCGATGTTTGCCGATACTTGCCGTGCCTGCAGTTCGCCAGGAACCGCAGGCCCCAGCGGCTCATGCCCGGGATCGCTCGCCTGCGCAGTAGGAGCGGCGCCTCCTCCTTGCCCAGCCATTTGAACAGCAGCTGGGGTGTGCCCGGACTCGACCAGGGAACCGCGCTGTTCACGGCCAGCATGCCGCCATTGGCCGAGCTGGTTTCCAGCCCTGCTTCCAACTGTCGCTCGACGACCGTCACCTCCAATCCCTCACGGGCCAGACGGAGGGCTGTGGTCGTGCCGACGATCCCGGCGCCGACGACGATGGTTGCAGCCATGGGCGGCTAGATCTTGATCAAGGCGTGGACGATCATCTCTGTCCTGACGCGTGGCGCGACTGGGGGCGGCGTTGTCGGAAAAGTCTTATAGGCCGGCCGCCCTGCGGAGAAGGGGACGCAACGATCACGTGCGCGATCATCCGGCGGCAGCCTGGATCAGGCAAAGGCGCACCAAGTAGTGGCCATGCCGGCCGATGATCTCCCGCACAGGGTGCCCTATGCTCGGCACCACACGACGCAGGCAGGGCACATCTCTGGACACACGTCACCGGTCCGGGCGCGGCAGCGGCGCTTCCGACCTTCGTGCTTTCGTGGCCGTGGCCGAGCTCGGGAGCTTCTCGCGTGCGGCCGAACAGCTGGGCATCGCGCCGTCCTCGATCAGCCAGACCATCCGCAACCTGGAGGCACGACTGGGCATCCGCCTACTGCAGCGCACGACGCGCAGCGTGGCGTTGACCGAGGCTGGACAGCAATTGCTGCTGCGGGTCCGGCCTGCTCTGGCGGAGCTGGATGCGGCACTCGCTGATGTCGGCCAGCTCAGGACCCGGCCGGCTGGCATGGTCCGGGTGCGCTGCCTCAAGCATGCCTACCAGCGTCATGTCGGCCCGATCCTCGCGGCCTTCCATGCCGCCTATCCTGAGATCAAGCTCGACATCACGGTAGACGACGCGATCGTCGATCTGGTTCCCGGTGGCTACGACGTAGGCTTCACCCTCGGCGAGGTGCTCGAGAAGGACATGGTCGCGGTGCGGGTGGGCGGCGAACTGCGCCAGATCGCCGTGGCTTCGCCGGACTATCTCGCTCGATACGGAACGCCAATGTCGCCCAAGGACCTGCACGATCATCGCTGCATCCGCTGGCGGTGGCCTGGCAATACCATGCCCTACAACTGGGAGTTCTGCCGCGATGGTGCCTGGTTCGAGGTTGAGGTGGACGGCCCGCTCATCGTCAGCGAACAGCGGCTGGCGGTCGAGGCGGCCATGGACGGCGTCGGCATCGCCTTTTGGGCGGAGGACATGATGCGGCCCCTGATCAAGCAGGGCAGGCTCGTGGCGCTGCTGGAGGACTGGTCCGCGTCGTTTCCCGGATTCTATCTCTGCTATCCGCAACAACGGCAGATGGCCCCCGCACTGCGTGCCTTCATCGATTTCGTGAAGGACCAGGCGACGTCGCGCTGACAAGGGCATCCACGATTATTCGGAGCAGGCGAAGAACCTATTCGTTCGCAAGCCGATGATCCAAGCGCCATGCCCAGGCAGGATGTCCGACGCCAACGCCATGCAGAGGAGACCGTCCCATCGTGGACAGAAGCGATTATCCGGATGTTCATCCGGACAGCCCCATGACCTCTGCCGCTCCTGCTCTGAAGGTACAGCCATGAACCCGAAGATATGGTTCATCACCGGCATCTCCCGCGGCCTGGGCCTGGGCCTGGCACGCGCGGTTCTTGCCCGCGGTGACGTCGTCGTCGGCACCACCCGTGATGGTTCGTCGCCCGGCGGGATCGACTCCACTCGGCTCTCGGTCCTGCAGCTGGAGATGACCGACCGCGAGCAGATCGAGCAAACCGTCGCTGCCGCGCATCGCCGGCATGGGCGGCTCGACGTGGTGGTCAACAATGCCGGCTATGGTCTGCTCGGCTCCATCGAGGAAGCGAAGCCGCAGGACGTCGATCATCTTTTTGCCGTCAATTTCTTTGCTCCCTTGGGCGTGATCCAGGCGTCGCTGCCACTGCTGCGCGCGCAGCGGCATGGGCATATCGTCAACATCAGCTCGATCGCGGGTTTCGCCCCGGCGGCGGGAGCAGGGCTCTACGGGGCCAGCAAGTTCGCCCTGGACGGCCTGTCGCAAAGCCTGGCCCAGGAAGTGGCACCGCTTGGCCTTCGGGTCACGGTGGTCGAGCCGGGTGCGTTTCGGACCGACTTCCTGTCGGCGCATTCCCTGCGCCGGACGCCTGGGGACATCGAGGATTACCAGGCCAGCAGTGGCCGATCGGTCGATGGCCTGTTGAGCAGGGCTGGCCAGCAGCTGGGCGATCCGGACCGTGCTGCGCTCGCCATCATCGAGGCCGTCGACGCCGACGAGCCGCCTTTGCACCTCTTGCTCGGAAGTGACGCGCTCAGACGTGCCCGCGTCCGCCTTGACCAATTCGAGGCTGACCTGAGGCACTGGGAGGACGTGAGCCGCAGGACCGACTTCGCCAGCGAGACGGGCGCGGGATCGGCCAGGTGACCATGGCCTGCCTCGGGGCCGGCACGAACAGGCACAAGAAGCGAACCGCGGTTTGACATCATCGGCCAGTCGAGGCCGATCCCGCATTCAACCTGCGAGCCGGTCGTGCCGGCTCTCCCTTTCCAGGGTGAAGACGCGTGGGATCCCGAAACCCTTGATTGGGCCGGGATCGCGCTCGGTCAGATCGAAGTCCCGCTGGATGAGCGCCCAGGTCGCTTCGGAGACCGTGATCTGCATGGGCATCGAATGGCTTTCCAGGCGTGCAGCGAGGTTCACCGTCGGCCCGAACACGTCATAGACATATTTCTGGATCCCGATGATCGAGCCGATCACGGGCCCTGTCGCAATGCCGATCCGGCACTCGAACTGGGCGGCGTTACGGCGCTCCAGGTAGCGGCGCATGCGCAAAGCGACCTTGGCGATATTGGTCGCATGGTCGGGGCTGGCTTCCGGCAGCCCCGCCACGGCCATGTAGGCGTCACCGATCGTCTTCAACCGCTCGCAGCCGAACAGTTCGACGATGCGATCGAAGGCAGAGAAGATGTCGTTCAGCTCGGCAATGGTGGCACTCGGATCGTTGGCGATCGCCATGTCGGTGAAACCCACGAAGTCGAGCATGAGGATGGAAGCCTGCTCGAAGCGCTGCGGCGTGGTCGTGCCGAAATCCTTCAGTTCTTCGTAGACGGAGCGCGGCATGATGTTCAGCAGCAGCTTTTCAACCCGTTCCTTTTCGCGTTGAAGGTCCCGCGTGTTCTTCTCGACCATCCGCGCATAGGAATCGAGCATGTGCTCGGCTTCGCGCTGCTTGCTGACATCGCAGGCTTCGACCACCAGGAAAGCCTGATCGCCGAAGGTCTCCGCCCGGACCTCGACGTTCAGGCTGATGGTCCGCGGACCTTTCCGGACCTCGGTGTCCAGGTTGTAGGGGCGATTCTGCGCCAGCCGTTCCTTCGCCTTGGCTGCATCGAACTTGGGGATGCGGCGGTCGAGGGGTGCATCGGGTTCGGTCGGCGGCTCGAACCACTGGAAGAAGCGGGCATTCTCGAACAGGATCGCCCAGCTGGCTGGATCGGCAAGGGCCGCTCCCGTGCCGATCGTCTGCAGAAGCTGCCGGTGCGGAATGTCGTCAGCGGTCGTCATCGGTCAGCCCCGCGTGACGATCAGATGCTGGCGTCTGCGCACCTCGGCCAGCACCTGTTCCAGGTCCACCGGTGGCACGTCGAAGTCCTTAAGCGTCTCTTCCAGGAGGCCGACCACCTGATCGAAGTCTTCCTTGGTGATCCCAAGCCGCTCATGAGCACGCTTCAGTGCAGAGTCGGAAATGCTGACTGGCCCGCCCATGACCGACGAGATGAACTTCGTCTGGTGGTCGATGAGCGTTCGCATGTCGGTGTGCTCGAAGTATCGGCCAAGCGATGATCCAAGCACGCGATCATAGAAGGCCGACACGATGTGCCGGACCTTCACAAAGCCACCGATCCGCTCGAACAACGTCAACATCCGCCATACCTATCCAGCAACCTTCAATCCGTCGACACAGACCTCGCCCTACTGTGTACGTGCGAAAGCCTTGTAAGCACTCCGAACCCGGCGCGGGATCGAGTAAGCTCATCCGGCCATTGGGGCGAGGTTGGCAGCTGATGCGCGCCTCCCATCGACTGCCAAGTGTTCATATAGGCTCATGAAACGTCATGCCCTGACGGGCAAGCTCCATTTTTGGCATGCTCGTCGGACGGAAGATGCTGGCCACGCCAGGCTGCTGACTGCGTTGATCGCCAACGACGATCGCCGATGCAGAGTCTGACTGAGATCGACCGGTTTGAGTGACAATCCGTCCGGCCTAGAACAGGAACTTCGCCCAGAGGGCGGTGAACTGGCCGGATTGCCCGCCGGCTTCTTCAAGCCGATCGCCAGGCGTGAAGTAGACATAGGTGCCGCCGACCGTCAGCTGTGCGGTTGCCGCCCATTCGATGCTCGTGATGAACTGCTGCCCCAAAGAGCTGCTCGATCCTCCGGCGGTATTCTCTACGGGCGTCATCGGGGGCGCATAGAAGGCGTCGGCGTTGGCCTGCTTCCACAGCGGGTTCCATCCCAGGCCCAGTTCCACCTCCGGCGTCAGGGGGAGCGTCAGGTTCGGCTGGAGATCGAGCAGGTTGGCGGGTGCGGCGAGGTTGGCTTCGGAGAAATAGGGCAGCTTCGGGAACAGGGGATTGAACGTGCCGAGCCTGTCGTCCCTCAGATCGTCGTCGCCGCTGATGGCGTCGGCCTTCAGGCCCAGGCGGGGCGAGAAAGGCCAGGAGGAAATGGTGTAGCCGATGTCGGACGAGACCGTCCATGCGCGGATGTCGGCGTCGCCGAACGTGCCGAACTGGAAGGCGGCCTCCAAGTCCCAGTCGAAGCTCGACCACTCACCGAACAGACGCGTGCCGATCGTGTGGCGGTGCTCCGTCGCGATGCCTTGAGCGTACTCGGCATCGTCACTCTCGAGCCCGAAATAGTAGAGGTCGTAGTGAAGATTCGGCACGGCCTTGAAGGCGGCCGTTCCATAGATGCCCCAGAAGGCCTGGCTCTGGTCGCTGCTGTCATTGAAGGAGCCGCGCCTTGGCGCCACCGGCCGGACCAGGAACGCATCGACCTCTTGATCCTGCGAGTCGACCCATGACGTGCGAATACCGTCGAAGGCTCTGCGGATGTTCGGACTCTCCCGGACGGAGACGAGCCGCGACGCGCCGAAGCTCATTTCCTGGCGCCCACCGCGCAACATCAGGTCGCCGCCGCCCACGGGAAGCCGGAGTTCCGCGAAGGCCTGCAGAAGGTCCAGCTGATCCTGCTGCGTCGGCGGCGGCTTTCCTTCCCAGCCGGCGGTGATCCCGCTCGCCAGTTGCACGAAGCTGCGCAGGTTCGTCCCAGATGCACATCGCCGAACAGATACAGGCGATGCAGCAGGTAGTCGTTCTCGCCGACCCGCCCCAGGCCGAACTCGGGATTGTCGACGGCCTCGTAGCGTTCGCGCAGTTCGCCGCCCAGCGTCAGGTAGGAGGAGCCGTCGCGGCTGATCGGGATCCACTTGATGGGGTCGAAGAAGCCGGTGCGGAGAGATGGATCGCGCAGCGACGACCAGTCCTCGTCGAAGCGGAAGTTCTCGTAGGAGGGGCGCCCGGGATCACCTTGTGCCTCGGCAGATCGACCCGTGCCCATCACGACTGCCGACGCCAGGACAAAACCACCAGTCAAGGCCAGGCGGCACCCTGCCCGGCAGGCCATGCCCACATCGTTCATGACGCTCCGTGGATCATGCGCTGATCCATCGTCAGGAAGTGCCGGACCAGCGGGCGACCCGGTCCGAGATGGAACTGCAGGGCATCTTGCTGCAGATCGGCATCGGCCTTGGAGACACGCTGGTGCTGGCGCAGATGCTCGGCCCAGGATTCCACCATGAACCACTCCACCAGCCGTTCCGGCTCAGCCGCGTCTTCGGTAATGCCCCAGCCATAGGCACCGTCGCGCCGCCGCTCCTCGGCCAGACGATGAATGGCGCGCAGGAAGGCGGCGCGATGCTCGTGCAGGACGCGATACTCGATCAGTATGAGAACCGGTCCCCGGTCATGCTCGACCGGATCGGCCACCAAGGGTTCCGGCCAATGGCTGGAAGGGGCCAGGTCAGCTTCGCCCTTCGGTATCTTCACCCGATGCAGGATCGCAGCCGCGGCCACAAGACCGCCAGCAGCGATGATCAGCGCCAGCGGCACCCCCAGGCCTTGTGCGATCAGACCCCAGCCCAGGCTGCCCGCGGCCATCGCTCCATTGAACACCATCAGGTAGACAGCGAGGCCGCGGCCTCGCACCCAGTTCGGCAGGATCGCCTGCGCGGCACCGTTCAGTGTCGTGAGAGCTACGATCCAGCTGCCACCCAAGAGGAGCAGGATCGCGATGGCCGCCCATCTCGGCGGGCCCAGGGCCAGGATGACCATGACGACGGCCGCCAGCAGCGAGGCGCCAAGCAGCAGCCCGTCCGAGTCCAGGCGCAATCGAAGGCTGGGCAGCACGAGCGCACCCAGGATGGCACCGGCACCCACCGAACCCAGGAGGATGCCATAAAAGCCGGCATCCTCGCCCAGTAGGTTGCGCGCAACCAGCGGCAGAAGAGCCCAGACGGCACTGGAGAAGGCGAAGAACACGGCCGCGCGCAGGAGCACGACATGAAGCGTGCGGCTGGCCCGGGCGTAGCGGAGCCCAGCACGAAAGGCGCCCGTGAAGTGCTCGGAAAGGGCATCCTCGGCAGCCGGCAGACGCTTCCACCAGAGCAGGGCCGCGATCACGATCACATAGCTCAGGACATCGGCACCATAGGTGAGGGCTGCACCGAAGCTCGCCAGCAGCAAGCCGCCAAGGGCGGGGCCGATCGAGCGGGCGATGTTGATCCCGAGCGAGTTCAGGGCGATGGCGCTCTTCAGCTCGGGTTTCGGCACGAGCTCGGGCACGATCGACTGCCAGGTCGGTCCCATCAGGGCTGCACCGATCCCACCCACGAAGGTGAGGGCCACCAGCGAGCTCACCGTCAACAGCCCGGTATGGGCCAGTACCATCAGCGTGCCGCTGACCAAGCCGAGCCCGACCTGGACCGCAATGAGGAACCTGCGCCGGTCGAGGATATCGCACAGCACGCCGGCCGGGATTGCCAGGAGAAAGATCGGCAGCGTGCCGGCAGCCTGGATCATCGCCACGGCGGCCGGCGAAGCCGAGAGGTCGGTGACCAGCCAGGAACTTGCCACGTCGCGCATGAAGGAGCCGGTGTTGCCCAGCACGGTCGCTGACCACAGGACGACGAACACGGCATGCCGGAACGGCGCGAATCCAGAGGTGGCGGGCACTTTTGGATTGGCACCGATGCTGTCGCTGCGCAGGGTCATCGGCAGACATCCTTTGCATGGCGCTCACGAAGATCATGCCAAGCGACGAGCAGGAACCCGCCGATCAGGCCAAGATGCTCAAAGAAGGCATTGGCGGTCATGAACCGCTCGACCCCCGCCATCTCCCAGAAGCGGTTGGCCAGGAGGGTGGCGACAAAGGTGAAGCCAGCCAGTGCCAAGGCACCAAGCCAGCGGTAGACACCGCTCAGGATCAGGGTGGATGCACCCAGCTCCACGATGATCGTCACCACCGCCAGCGGTGCTGCCGGTGCCAGGCCGAAATGGCCCATCTCGGCGACGGCACCGGCGAAGTCGGCAGCCTTGTTGAACCCGCCCTGGAGATAGGCGGCACATAGGCAGAGAAGGGCGATCCACCGGATGATCGGCGAGGTGATGCACGGTCTCGCCCAGCCGCTGAGTCGGGCCTCGAACGGCACGGCAGATCTCATGGCCGCTCGTCCCGCGCATGGCTGACGCTGCCTGCGGCGACAAAAATGAAGGCTGCCGCCAAGGCGATGTGCTCCAGGAAGCTCCTCAACTGCTCGCCATACGAAGAGTCGTCCGAGTGCCAGAAGCGGTGAGCGACGAAAGCCTCAAGGACGGTGAAGACACCGAGGATTCCGGCACCCAGCCAAGTCCAGCGGTCGGTGACCACCAACAGCGGACCAACGATCTCGACCAGGATGACGAGGCTGGCGAACGCCCAGGCAGGGTGGAGGCCCAGGCGAGCCATCGTGGCAAGTGCGCCAGGAAGGTCGAAGAGCTTGGACAGTCCGCCGGTCCAGTAAGGGAGGATCAGCATCAACCGAGCGAACAGGAGCGTAGCCGGGATCGCCAACGCGTTCGCTGCGACGCAGGGCGCTATCATGGGCGGCTTGGGCTTGGCATCATCCCCCACGTCACACAGCCCAGCAGGCACAGCCGAGCGCACCCCAGAACGAGCGGGCGTCGCTGGCCGGCACGTCTGCGCCCCAGGCGCTGGCATGGGCATGGCCATGGATGGTGCAGGCGGTGGTACAGCCGCAGGACGCGGCCGCCGCATGCTGGACGGCCTCGGCCTTGAGCGTGCCGCGAGCCTGCTTCTGGTAGCCGCCGAACGTGCGGACCGGCGACCATTCCGGCAGGACCGGCGGGGGCGGCGGCGCCATAGACGGGCCTGCCGTTCACGAGCGTCAGCACCGACTGGAGGTGCTGGATCTCGTCCGACGGGACGGTGAAGTAGTCCCGGTCGAGCACGGCCAGGTCCGCCAGCTGCCCCACCGCAATGTTGCCCTTCCTGCCCTCCTCGTTGGAGAACCAGGTAACGTTCTCGGTCCACATCCGGAGCGCCGTTTCGCGGTCCAGGC
>NZ_DATAGQ010000008.1:0-23743 GCF_036263595.1 Geminicoccus sp.
TTGAGGCTTGGCATGGTTCGGCGGCCTCAGTGATCAGGCGAAGGTCTGGCCGAACTCTTCGAGCAGAGCCTTGAGCTTGGCTTCGGTCTCGGAGGTCAGGTCCTTCGTGTCGCGGATCGAGGCGAGGATCTCGGTGCCGCGGTTGCGCAGCGCGCCCAGCAGCTCCTGCTCGTAGCGGCCGACGTCGGACACCTTGACCTTGTCGAGGTAGCCGTTGACGCCCGCATAGATGACCGCGACCTGCTCCTCGTTCACCATCGGCACGTACTGCGGCTGCTTGAGGAGCTCGGTCAGGCGCGCACCGCGGTTCAGCAGGCGCTGGGTGGAGGCGTCCAGGTCGGAGGCGAACTGCGCGAAGGCAGCCATCTCGCGGTACTGGGCCAGCTCCAGCTTGATCTTGCCCGCGACCTTCTTCATCGCCTTGGTCTGCGCGGCCGAGCCCACGCGGCTCACCGACAGGCCGACGTTCACCGCCGGGCGGATGCCCTGGTAGAACAGGTCGGTTTCCAGGAAGATCTGGCCGTCCGTGATCGAGATGACGTTGGTCGGGATATAGGCGGAAACGTCGTTCGCCTGGGTCTCGACGATTGGCAGCGCAGTGAGCGAGCCAAGGCCGCTGTTCTCGCCCAGCTTCGCGGCCCGCTCGAGCAGGCGCGAGTGGAGGTAGAACACGTCGCCAGGATAGGCCTCACGTCCCGGCGGGCGGCGCAGGAGTAGCGACATCTGGCGGTATGCGGTCGCCTGCTTGGACAGGTCGTCATACACGATCACGGCATGCATGCCGTTGTCGCGGAAGTACTCGCCCATCGTGCAGCCGGTATACGGCGCCAGGAACTGCATCGGTGCGGCGTCCGACGCGGTCGCGGCCACCACGATGGAGTAGTCCATGGCGCCCATGTCGGTGAGCGTCTTCACCAGCTTGGCGACCGAGGAGCGCTTCTGGCCGATGGCCACGTAGATGCAGAACAGCTTCTTCGTGTCGTCGGTGCCAGCGGCAGCGTTGGTGGCCTTCTGGTTGATGAAGGTGTCCACCGCGATCGCCGACTTGCCGGTCTGACGGTCGCCGATGATCAGCTCGCGCTGGCCGCGGCCGATCGGGATCAGCGCGTCCACGGCCTTCAGGCCGGTCTGCATCGGCTCGTGCACGCCCTTGCGCGGGATGATGCCCGGCGCCTTCACCTCGACCAGGCGACGCTCGGTCGACTGGATGGGGCCGCGGCCGTCGATCGGGTTACCGAGGCCGTCGACCACGCGGCCGAGCAGGCCCTTGCCGACCGGCACGTCCACGATCGCGTTCGTGCGCTTGACGACGTCGCCTTCCTTGATGGCGCTGTCGTTGCCGAACACGACGACGCCGACATTGTCCTCTTCGAGGTTCAGCGCCATGCCCTTGATGCCGTCGCCGAACTCGACCATCTCGCCGGCCTGCACGTCGTCCAGGCCATAGACACGGGCGATGCCGTCACCCACCGACAGGACACGGCCGACCTCGGCAGTCTCTGCCTCGGCGCCGAAGTTCGCGATCTGGTCCTTCAGGATCGCCGAAATCTCAGCGGCACGGATATCCATCAGCTGAACCCTCTCATCGCGACGTCAAGTTGCTGAAGCTTGCGCTTCAAGGAAGCATCCACCTGGAGCGAACCGAGCGTGAGGACCAGCCCCCCGAGCAGGGAAGGGTCGACCTTCGTCGCCAGCCGCACCGTCTTGCCGGTATGCGCGTTCACCGCATCCTGCAGCGAAGCCACCTGCTTGGGGTCCAGCTCCTTGGCCGAGACGACCTCGGCGGTCACCTCGCCACGCTGCTCCGCCAAGCGGGTCCTGAACGCGGCCACGATCGACGGCAGCGCAAACAGGCGCCGCTTGGCCGCGAGCACGCTCAGGAACTTGCGCGTAGTCTCGCTGGAGTTCAGCTGGTTGGCCAGCGCCGCTACGGCACTGGCATGTTGTTCGCGGCTGACCACCGGGCTCGCGATCAGACGCGCGAGGTCCGGTGTTTCGGCGACCGAGAGGTCCAGCTGGTCCAGGTCTGAAGCGACCCTGTCCAACTCCCCGTTCTCGTTCGCCAGCTCGAAGATTGCATGCGCGTAGCGCGCAGCCATTCCCGAGCTCGTGGCGGTTGTGGCGGACAAACGAACCCCGTCTTCGGCTGCGGGCGGCACGCGCATAGTGTCGGCATATCGCCACCCGACTTTCGGCGGTGCGGCGGATAACACGCTCCCGTGAGCGCTGCAAGCGACGGACCACGCTCTGCGCGCCCGGATGCCGCAGCACGTCATGCCGAACCGGACAGCATTTTCCCGCCCGGGTCCGCTGGCCTCCATGGACGTTGCTGGACTGGTTCACCATTGGAAGTCCGCAGCATGCCCAGCCCCGATCCGTACGAACCGATGGCCAGGCCGCCGACCAGCACGCCCGAGCCACCGGCCGTGGTTCCGCTGGCCGGCCTCGGCCGCGCTGTCGGCAAAACGCGCTACGTCGTGCTGGTTGCGGTGGCGGCCGTGCTGCTGATCTCGCTGACGCTGTTCCTGCTGGGCGCTGCCGAGGGGATCCAGATCACGGTCGAAGCCTGGCACGCCGCGTTCAGCCGCCACGAATTCGCCTCCACCGACCTCACCGTGAAGTTCCTGGCGGTGATCAGCACGATGCTCAAGGCGGTGGTGATGTATCTGGTGGGCGTCGGTCTCTACAGCCTGTTCATCGAGCCCCTGAACCTGACGGCAGCACTCGGAGTCGAAAGCCTGGTCGACCTGGAGACGAAGGTCGTCAGCATCGTGGTCGTCATCCTGGGGGTGACGTTCCTGCAGCACTTCATCCACTGGAAGGAGCCGATGGAGACGCTGCAGTTCGGTGGGGCACTCGCCCTGGCCGTGGCTGCGTTGGTCCTCTTCCAGTGGAACAGCCGCCAGGGAAAGCAATTCACCAAGGAGCATTCGCCCAACGAGCAGAAGCGGGCCGCGGGCGAGTTGTTCCACGCCGACCGCGAGGAGCGGACCGTCCGGGCGGACGAGGTGGAGGAAACGGCGAAGCCCGACGACCGATGAATGTCAGGTCCAGTAGTAGGGCCGGGTCGTCGCGTCGATGTCGGCCGTCTGGAAGGACGTGATGCCGAACAGAACATCGTCACCCATCGTACCGGTGCCGACCACCATCGATTGTTCACCACCCGCCAGGAAGCATGGCGCATGATCCGAAGATGAGCGGAGCCTGTTCAAAATATTGTACAAGATTGAGGTGGAACTAGAGAAAGTCGTAGGGATCGACGTCGATCGAGAGCTGGATCGAGGCGTGCTGCTTCACCTGACCGGTCCAGGCGCGGATCCAGGCAGGCAGATCGACCTCCGGCGCGGCCTGGACCAGCAGGCGCTCGCGCCAGCGGCCGCGCAAGAGCGCGATCGGCGCCGGTGCAGGTCCCAGGACACGCACCCGCGGGTCGACCGGGGCTGCCAGCGACAGGTGGCGGGCTGCTGACTGGACGTCAATCTGGTTCGGGCCCGAGAGGATGAGCGAGGCCAGCCGGCCGAACGGGGGCAGCCCGCCGTCCATCCGTTCCTCGATCTCGGTCGCGACGAAGCGGTCACGATCGCCGGACGCCAGGGCTCGCATCACCGGATGGTCGGGCAGATGGGTCTGGATCAGCACCGTGCCCGGCTTCTCGGCCCGGCCGGCGCGACCGGCGACCTGGTAGAGCAACTGGAACGAGCGTTCCGCGGCGCGCAGGTCGCCGCCGCCCAGGCCCAGGTCGCCATCCACCACGCCCACCAGCGTCAGGTCGGGAAAATGGTGGCCCTTGGCGACCATCTGGGTGCCGATCAGGATATCGATCGTGCGGTTCTCCATCCCGTCCAGCACGGCGGCCGCCTGCCCGGCGGTCGTGGCCGTGTCGCTGGTGAGCAGCGCGGTGCGGGCCTTGGGGAACAAATGGCGGACCTCGTCGGCGATCCGCTCCACGCCCGGCCCGGACAGGGCCAGCGCATCGATCGTGCCGCATTCGGGGCAATGGTCCGGCTCCGGCATCGAGAAGCCGCAATGATGGCATTGCAGCCGGCGGCGCAGCCGGTGCGCGGTCAGCCAGGCCGAGCAGTTCGGGCAGCGGAAGCGGTGGCCGCAGGCGCGGCACAAGGACAAGGGCGCATAGCCGCGCCGGTTCAAGAACAGCAGCGCCTGGTCGCCACGTTCCAGGGTCGCGCGCAGCTGGGCGACGAGGCGCGGTGCCAGGAAGCCGATGCTGCGCCGGGGCGTGCGGGTGCGCAGGTCGACGATCTCGACGGGCGGCGGCGGCGCGGAGCCATGGCGCTCGGGCAGCACAAGGCGCTCGATGCGGTCCGGTCCGACACGCTCGGTGGCGACGATGGTCTCCAGCGAGGGTGTGGCCGAGGCCAGCACGACCGGGCAGTTCTCGAACCTGGCCCGGGCGATCGCCGCATCGCGCGCCTGGTAGGGCACGCCCTCGTCCTGCTTGAACGAGGAATCGTGCTCCTCGTCGACCACGATCAGGCCCAGGTCCTGCAGCGGCAGCCAGAGTGCCGAGCGGGCGCCCACCACCAGCGGCACCTTGCCCTCGAGGGCGGCCCGCCAGATCTTGCGGCGCCGGCTGGAGCCGACATCGGCGTGCCAGGTGATCGGGTTGACCCCGAAGGCGCGGGCAAACCGGGCCGCCCACTGGCTGGTCAGTGCGATTTCGGGGAGCAGGATCAGGGCGCGCCGGCCGGCCTGGAGACAGGCGGCGATGGCGGAGAAGTAGACCTCGGTCTTGCCGGAGCCGGGCACGCCGTCCAGCAGGAACGCCTGGTGGCGGCGGGCAGCCACCGCGTCCTTCAGCCGATCCGAGGCAGCCGCCTGCCCTTCGTTCAGGGTGACGCTGACAAGGTCCGGATCCGGCACCGGCCAGGCTTCCTCGACCGTGCGCGTTTCCGAGACCAGGGCCGCGCCGTCGATCAGCTTCTTGACAACAGCGGTCGAGACACCGGCGGCACGCGCGAGATCGGCGGGCGTGCGCGGCTCGATCATGGCCTGCTCCACGACCTGGCGCTGCTTGGCGGTGAGCTTGGCTCCGGCCGCTCCGATAGCTGGCGTGAACACGTCGACCGTCCGCGGCGGCTCCAGCGCGCCCGGCGTCGACAGCGCCAGCTTCAGCACCTGGCCTCGCGGGCTGACCGTCTCGTAGGCGACGTGGTCGACGAGCCGGCGCAGCGTCCACGGGAGCGGCGGGATGTCCAGCGCCGAGCCGAGCGGGCGCAGGCGCCCGGGATCGACCGCCTTCTCGGGCCTCGTGTCCCACACCACCCCATGAAGGACCTGCCGGCCGAACGGCACGGCCACGACCGTGCCGGGCACGGGCATCGGGCGGCCCTCCGGCAACAGGTAGTCGAACGGACCATCCAGCGGAGCCGTGACGACGACCGACACAGTGCGGCGGGAATCGGGGAAGAGATCAGGGATCATGCGTCCTGCATATATAGGTATGGTCGAGCCGCCGTGCTACCGCATGGGCCATGCTGCACGGTGCCGACGACTTCGACGATGCCCTCCTGTGCTGGTTGCACGAGCTGGCCAAGGAGCGCCGCTTCTCCCCGGAGACGGTGGGCTACTATGGCGACGAGGTCCGGCGGCTTGCCGCCTTCCTCGCGCGCCACCTGGGCGAGCCCGTTTCGCTCGCCATCCTGATGTCGCTGAAGCCGGCCGACTTCCGGTCCTGGCTCGCGGACCGGCAGCGGCAGGGGCTCTCGCGCGGCTACATCATGCGCGGCGTGGCGGCGGTGCGCTCGTTCTTTCGCTGGCTCGACAAACGGCGGCAACTGCACAACCCGGCCCTGTTCGCCCTGCGCACGCCACCTGCCCCCCGCCGACTGCCCCGGCCGCTCACGATCGAGCAGGCCAAGGGGGTGACCGACATGGCTGGCGAGGTTGCGCGCCCTTTCGTCGCCAAGCGCGACACGGCGATCCTCCTGCTCCTGTGGGGATCCGGGCTGCGGATCGGCGAGGCGCTGGGCATCCCGCGTCACGCGGTGCCTGCCGACCCTGTGACGATGCAAACGGTCCGCGTGCGCGGCAAGGGCGGCAAGGTGCGCGACGTGCCCGTGCTGCCGACGGTGGCCCAGGCCATCGCTGCCTACCTCGCGGTCTGCCCGCACGTGCACGGCCCGGACACGCCGCTCTTCCTCGGCATCCGTGGCCAGAAGCTGTCGCGCGGGGCGGTGGCGGCACGGGTCAGGGAAGCCCGCTCCGCCCTGGGCCTGCCGGACACGGCCACGCCGCACGCGCTGCGCCACAGCTTTGCCACCCACCTGCTCGAGGATGGCGCGGATCTGCGCTCGATCCAGGAACTGCTGGGCCACGCCAGCCTGTCGACGACCCAGAAATACACGCAGGTCGACCAGGAGAAACTCTACCAGCTCTATGGTGCCAGCCATCCGCGTGCCTGACGATGCCACCGCACCCGGCGGGACATGCCCTGATCGTGACGGTCTTGTTTGCGTTCTGCGACCGCTGTTCCTAGGGTCGCGCCGTCCTTTGTCCGGTCGAGCCTGAACGATGCAATGCGCCTGCGTGCCGTCCTCCTGATCCTGGTCGCGGCGGCAGCTCTCGTCGTCCTGGCAGCCGGCGGCTTCTACCTGCTCTCCGATGCCGAACGGGTCAGGCGCACCGCGGAGACCTCGCTGAGCCAGGCGCTGGACCGCGACGTGCGGCTCCAAGGCGCGATCGGCCTGCGCTTCCTGCCGACGCCGCAGGCGATCATCGCCGATCCCACCGTGGTGGCCGAGGACAGCGGACAGCAGCTGGCCGAAGCCGACCGGATCGACCTGCTCCTTTCGCCGGTCGCCCTGCTGACCGGCAACGATCCCGTCGCCTCGCTGACGGTGGTGCGGCCGGTCCTGGCAGCTCCGGTCGTGCCGCATGAACTGTTCCGGCTGGTGCATGGGATCGGCGTGGGCTCCATCCGGATCGTGGACGGGAGAGTATCCTTCCAGGCGGTGCCCGATGCACCCGTCCTCGGCCTGACCGGCCTGAACCTGGAGCGGACCCGCGACGAGGCCGGCGAGACCCGGATGGAGCTGCAGGCGCGCGACGACAGCGGGGGCGGCAGCCAGCCCTTCGCCTTCGCCGGCAGCTTCCGCGGGGCGGATGGGAGCGGCGGGGTGCCTGCGGAGGTGAGCCTCACGCTCGGCACGCCAGGCAGCGAGCTGCGCGCCGGGTTCCAGGGGTTGATCGGGCTGGATCGCCTGTTCGGGCGGGTGGAGATCGACACGAGCCGCCCGCTGCCGGCCTGGCTCGGTGACGCCGCCCGGTTCGCGCCTGCGGGTCCATGGCGGGCGGAGGCGCGGCTGGACGTGTCGCCGGCACGGATCAGCATCCCCGAACTGGCAGCTGCTGCCGGCGAGGCGAGTGTCGGCGGCGAACTCGAACTGGACCGGGCGACGGCGCGAGGTTCCGCCCGGCTGGAGTTGCACGACGCAGCGCTGGATATTCTGGGCGATGCTCTCGTCCTGCCGGCGGGCTACAGCGTCACGCTGCGCCTGGCTGGTCGTGACCTTGCGGTACGGGGCGTGGCGGTACCGAACCTCGACCTGGAGGGGCTGCTCGAGCCAGACGGTCGTCTCGCGCTGATGCAGGTCAGCGCCACGGTCGCGGCCAATGGCGCGTTCCGGCTGCGGGACGGCCAGTTCACCGGCGGCGCAGACCCGATGCTGACGGGCTTGGTCAGCCTCGACCTGCCCACGGCGCGCACGGTGCTCCCGCAGCTCTTCACCCTGCCGGCCTGGCTCCCTCCCGACAAGCCCGGCGCCCTGCTGGCGGAAGGCCGGGTGCAGTGGAGCCCAGGCCGCATCCTCCTGGACGAGGCGGAGGTCCGAGCCGACCAGCTGGGCTACCGTGGCAGGATCGCCCTGGGGCCGGACCGCGTCGGCCTCGTCGGCACGTTCGACCGGCTCGACCTGGACGAGTGGTGGAACGGACCGTCGGATCCTGCCACCATCCTGGCTGCCCTGCCGGACGGGTCGGCCGACATCCGGATCGACCGCCTTTCCCGCGGCGCTGCCTGGATCCAGGACGTCGCCGTAGAGGCGTCGCGCGCGGGCGGCCGCCTGGTGATCGCCGAGGCCAGTGCCGGCGCCAGCGACGACCTCCGCCTCACGCTGGCCGGCACCATTGGATCCGATGCTGGCGTCGTGGACGTCGTGGTCGACCTGGACGCGAAGCGGCCCGCCCGGATCGCCTCGCTGCTGGAGATCGACCTGCCCTGGCTGTCGCGGTTGCAGGAGGTGGAAGGAACGGCTTCCCTGCGCGGCCCGAGCGACCGGCTCGACATCGACATCGAAGCCCGGAGCGGCGACCGACGGGTGCAGGTGGCGGGCCTGCTCGGCTCCGGCACCCGAGCCGATGCCACCTCCTTGCGGCTGCGCGGCGATGCGCCCGATCTGGCCGCCCTGCTCGGCGACCTGGCACTGCTGCCGCTTGCACCTTCGGCCCTGCGCGGGCCGGTCGAGGTCACGGCCGACCTGTCGCGGACAGCGGAGGGCCACTGGGTCGCCCTGACCGACCTCAGGGCCGGCCCCCTGCAGACGACCAGCCGCCTCGATCTGCGTCTGACCGGCGGAATCCCCAGGGTGGCCGGGCAGATCGCGGTCGCGCCGATGGCCGAGGATGCGGTGCCGGCCATCTACGACATGCTGTCGACGGGTTTGGCGTTCGCCCCAGGTTCGCCGCTGCGCTGGCCTGGAAGCTGGCCGCAGGACCAGCTCCGTTTCGCCTGGCTGTTCAGCACCGAGCTGGACCTGATCGTGCGGCGGGAGGGAGCGCAGGAGCGATCCGGCCTGCTGGCCCTGCAGCTGGCCGACGGACGGCTGGACCTGGAGCGGCTCGACCTCGACCTGCCCACCGGCGGACGCCTGCGCGGCCAGATCGGCCTGGATGGCAATGGCGAGGTGCCAAGGCTCGGCCTCTCGCTCACGCTGGACGAACTGGACAGCGCCGCCGCGGGGGCCTTGCTGGGGATCGGGCGGGCACCCGACACGAGGCTTGCCGCAGAGATCGACCTGGCCGGGGCCGGGACGTCGGTCGCTGCGATGGTGCAGAGCCTTGCCGGCACGCTCCGGCTGGCGACCGGCGCCGGAAGCATCCCTCCACCGGCAGGAAGCCTGGCGGAACCGTTCACGTTCGCGAGCATCCAGGGCGCTATCGCCTTCGAGCGCGGCCTGGCCCGCAGCGAGACGCCGGGCCTGGCACTCGACATGCCGGACGGGACACGTCGCTATCTCGACGCCATGCTCGACCTTCCGGTCTGGTTCCTCGACGCCGTCCTTCCCCCGGAGGCGGACCGGCCGGGCTGGCACCTGCTGGGCCCGCCCGGCCGCCTCCAGTTCCGCGAGATCAGTCCGACGGACCCAGCATCAGCTCCGGACGCACCAGACGGTCGAACTCCTCTTCCGTCAGGAGCCCCAGCGCCAGCGCCGATTCCTTGAGCGTGGTCCCCTCCTTGTGCGCCTTCTTGGCGACCTTGGCGGCGTTGTCGTAGCCGATCTTGGGGTTGAGGGCCGTCACCAGCATCAGGCTCTCGTTCATGATCCTGGCAAGCCGCTCGCGGTTCGGCTCGATGCCGGCCACGGCGTTGTCCGCAAAGGACCGGCTCCCGTCCGCGATCAGCCGGATCGACTGCAGGACGTTGTAGATGATCACCGGCTTGAACACGTTCAGCTCGAACTGGCCGTTCGAGCCCGCGACCGACACCGACACCTGATTGCCCATGACCTGGGCGCTCACCATCGTCAGTGCTTCGGACTGGGTCGGGTTGACCTTGCCCGGCATGATCGAGCTGCCCGGCTCGTTCTCCGGCAAGGAGATCTCGCCCAGGCCGCAGCGGGGGCCGGAGCCCAGCATGCGGATGTCGTTCGCGATCTTCATGAGCGACACGGCGATCGTGTTGAGCGCGCCGTGCAGCTCGACCATCGCGTCATGCGTGGCCAGCGCCTCGAACTTGTTGGGCGCGGTCACGAACGGCAGCCCGGTCAGTCCTGCCACCTCGGCGGCGAACGCCTCGGCAAAGCCCTTCTTGGCATTCAGGCCGGTGCCGACCGCGGTGCCGCCCTGCGCCAGGTACCAGACCCGCGGCAGGGCCGCCTTCACCCGCTCGATGCCGTACTCGATCTGGCAGGCATAGGCGCCGAACTCCTGGCCCAACGTCATCGGCGTGGCATCCTGGAGATGCGTGCGGCCGATCTTGATGATGTCCTTGAACGCCTCCGCCTTGGCGGCCAGCGCCGCGTGTAGATGCTCCAGGGCCGGGAGCAACTCGTTGTGCGCCTGCTCGCCGGCCGCGATGTGCATGGCAGTCGGGAAGACGTCGTTGGAGGACTGGCCGCGATTGACGTGGTCGTTCGGGTGGACCGGGGACTTGCCGCCGCGCTTGCCCGTGGAGAGTTCGTTGGCGCGGCTGGCGATCACCTCGTTGGTATTCATGTTCGACTGGGTGCCGGAGCCGGTCTGCCAGACCACCAGCGGGAACTCGTCGAGCAGCTTCAACGCGACGACCTCTTCCGCGGCCGTGGCGATCACCTCGCCGAGCGTCGGATCGAGCTCGCCCAAACGGACATTCACCCGCGCGGCCGCCAGCTTCACGATGCCCATGGCGCGGATCAGCGGAGCGGGCATGCGCTCGCCGCCGATCCGGAAGTTCTGGATGGACCGCTGGGTCTGCGCGCCCCAGTGGTGGTCGGCCGGGACGTCGATCGGACCGAACGTGTCGGTCTCGACCCGGACCCGGGTGGCATCGCTCATCGAACTGGCTCCTGCGCCCATTGTTTGCGGCTCAGGTCGCGGCTTTCGCGCCATCCGTCAACGGGTCGGGCTTGCGCGAAAGGCCGGCTTGCGCGGGACGCTGAGCTCAGCGCTTGCGGAACCGGTCCAGCGACACGATCTGGGCGCCGCCTTCAGGTACGGGATGCTCCGCAGGCTCGGCGGCCCGCTCCGGCAGTTCCGTCACCTCGCCCTCGCGCGGGGCGAGCAGCGGCAAGGCCGGTGCTGCAACCTTCTCCGGCAGCGGCGGCTCGATCGTGAACTGCAGACCGAACTCCACGCCCGGATCCGCAAACACCTTGAGCGCGGCGAACGGAATGACGATGCGCTGCGGCTGGTTATTGAAGCTGAGGGTCACGGCCATGGTATCGTCGTCGACCTGCAGGTCCCAGTACTGGTGCTGCAGGACGATCGTCATCTCGTTGGGATAGCGCTCGCGCAAGGACGGGGCGAGCGTCACGCCCGGATGGTCGGTGCGGAACGTGACGTAGAAATGATGGGGCGACGGCATCCCCTCGCGGGCGACCCGCAGCAGGACGTCGCGGACCACGCCCCGGAGCGCCTGTTCGACCAGCTGGCCGTAATGAATGCTGTCCTTGCTCATCTCGACCTTGAAGCCGCCACAGGGCCGAAGAAGCCCGACAATCGCGAAAAGAGTACCGATGAAGTGGGGGGGCTTCTGTTGCCCGGCGCCCCCCCGAACCGCGCTTACCTAATGATTAGGCAGCGAGGGCCAGACGGCTATTGTCGTTGGCACTTGTGTTTTGGTCCGGTAACGGCGGTACCATGCCGGGCAAAAGTCACACCTTTACTACGCACGTCGATCCTGATTCGCCCCCGTACTGCGCCTGGGCCTGCTCGTTGCCACGAGCCGGTCCAGGCGAATTGGTGGAGGCGCCGGGCTCTGCCCCCGGGTCCGCAACGCCTATGCCGTGTGATGTTTATCGCCATAGTCGGCTTGCACCGACGCGATGAATATAGGCCTTGCTCGTGCCCAATGGAAGAGTGTGACGCGCTGCGGTATGGCGAGCACCCCGACGGACAGGAGAAGGCAGCCATGCGTTTGAACGAGAGCCAGGCGGCCGAGATCGACGAGCTGAGAACGGCCGATCAGGCACCCACCCGGCGCGCCGTGGTGCCTGCCCTGGAGGAGATCCTGTTCCAGCCCCTGCCCGTGCTCGACCAGGGCTTCATCCGTGTGGTCGACTACATGGGCGACGATGCCGGCGTCGTGCAGGCGGCGCGGGTCTCCTACGGCAAGGGGACGCGCAAGGTGTCGGACGATCGCGGCCTGATCCGCTACCTCATGCGCCACCGCCACACCTCGCCCTTCGAGATGTGCGAGATCAAGCTGCACGTGAAGCTGCCGATCTTCATCGCCCGGCAGTGGATCCGGCACCGGACCGCGGCGGTGAACGAGTACTCCGCGCGTTATTCCGTGCTCGACGACGACTTCTATGTTCCCGAGACCGGCGCCGTCGCCGTCCAGTCGCACGACAACCGGCAGGGCCGCGGTGCCGCCTTCTCTCCCGAAGAGGCCCAGGCCGTGCAGCGGACGATCCGAGAGGCCGGCGAGGAGGCTTTCGCCCGCTACCATCGCCTGCTCAACGAGGATGGCAGCGGGCAGCCGGCCGACCCGGACAAGGCGGGCGTGGCGCGCGAGCTGGCCCGGGTGGTGCTGCCGTTGTCGACCTACAGCCAGTGGTACTGGAAGATCGACCTTCACAACCTCCTGCATTTCGTGGCGCTGAGACTGGATACCCATGCTCAGGCAGAAATTCGCGCCTATGCCGAGGTGCTGGCAGCGATCCTGCAGCGCTGGGTGCCGCTGACCTGGGAAGCGTTCCAGGACTATCGGTTGAACGCTCTGGAACTCTCTGGCCCAGCAGTAGAGTTGCTGAAGAGAATGCTGGCTGGCGAAAAGGTCACGGTGGACGAGAGCGGTCTCTCGCCACGGGAATGGCGGGAACTGGTGCACAGCCTGGGCGTTTGACGGTGTCGCAGAGGGACAATTGTGCTCTTCCGCCACGCAGGACGTTGCTTCGTTGTCGCAACCGCCTCAGAAAAGCGGGAAGAGCCAGGGTGTTACCGACTCATTTACGGTGAAACCCTTATGCTGCTTCTCGCTCACGGCGCCTGCGGCGTCCGAGGCGTTAGGAAATTTGTCACGGACGAACGCGCGGAGGTATCATGAAATCCAAGATCCGCCAGATCGCCGGGGTTGGAATTGTCGCGCTCCTTACCGGGTGCTCGGCCTTCACCTCGACATCTGAGCTGAACGAAATCAAGAAGATGAACGCCAGCGGTGATGCATTCACCCAGGCCCTCTTCAAGGAATACACCGCCCTCTCGCAGAGCGAATACGATCAGTACGACTGGAAGGACTCGCTGTTCTACTCGCAGCGCGCCAAGGAAGCAGCCGCAGGCCGCGTCCCGACGCCGACCGAGATGAGCCAGCGCAGGGAGCCCGCCGACATGGTGGGTGTCCTGACCGAAGCCCGTGCCCAGCTCGTCGACGTGCTCGCTACCGAGCAGGCCACTGCCGATCCCGCCACCGCCGCGAAGGCGCAGGCGAGCTTCGACTGCTGGATGGAGCAGCAGGAAGAGAATTTCCAGATCAACGACATCGCGATGTGCCGCAAGGGCTTCGAGGATGCGATCGCTGCGCTGACCCCGCAGGCGGCTTCGGCCTCCGAGGTCATCGCGATCGCTGCCGACGTCCTGTTCGAGTTCGACAAGTCGGTCGTCCGCAACGAGTTCAAGCCGCGTCTCGACGAGATCGCTGCCGAGCTCGTGGCCGACACCAACAAGCGCCTGCTGGTCTGGGGCTTCACCGACACGGTGGGCACGGCCGAGTACAACATGGGCCTGTCCGAACGTCGCGCCGCGGCTGTCGCCGAGTACTTCGAAACCAAGGGCGTCGATGCCTCGCGTCTGACCACGCAGGGCTTCGGTGAAACGCAGTTGGCGGTTCCGACCGGTGACGGCGTGCCCGAGCCGCGCAACCGTCGCGTCGAAGTGCGTCAGCGCTGAGCCTCTTTCTCCAGGTGCCGTGTACCTGGAGAATTTGGCACTGAAGGAAGCCCGCGCGCTCGTCGCGCGGGTTTTCTTTTTTGGAGTCCGCCAGAGCACGGCCCGATGACCGCCGACTGGACCGCCGGGATGCTGGACGATCTCGATCTCGACTATGCCAGGGAGCTGGCCCGGGCGACGGGTGGTGCCATCCTGTTCGCGTTCCCGCTCCTGATGACGATGGAGATGTGGTGGCTGGGCTTCTACGCGGACCCAGCGCGCCTGGCCCTGTTCGTCGGCCTCGGCATGCTCCTGCTGATCGGTCTTTCGAGGCGGGTCGGCTTCTCCACGCACTCCCGCTGGTTCGACGACATCTGCGACGCCCTCTCCGCGTATGGGGTCGGCGTAGTCGTGGCGTCCCTGCTCTTGGCCCTGTTCAACGTACTGCAGCCGTCGATGCCGCTGGACGAGTGGATCGGCAAGATCGCCATTCAGTCTGTGCCGGCCGGCATGGGTGCCATCCTGGCGCGCGCGCAGTTTGCCGCGGCAACCGACGGCGAGGAGAAGAACGCGCCACCGCCGAGCTACGGCGGCGAGTTGTTCTTGATGATCGCCGGTGCGGTTTTCGTAGCGTTCAACGTGGCCCCGACCGATGAGATCGAGCAGATCGCCCAGCTGATGACGCCCTGGCACGGCATTCTGCTCGCCCTGCTGTCCATGGGCCTTCTCCACCTGCTGGTCTATGCGCTGGGCTTCGCCGGCCAGGAGGAATGGCCGGCGGATCAGGGCTTCGTCAGGCTGTTCGTCCGCTTCAGCTTGGCCGGCTACGGGCTGGCCCTGATCGTGAGCCTGTATATTCTCTGGACGTTCGGCCGCGTCGACGACACTGGATCTGCCGAGATCGCGATGATGACGGTCGTGCTGGGTTTCCCGTCGGCGCTCGGTGCAGCCACCGCACGCCTGATCGTGTGACCGGCCATGAGCGATGCTTCCGATAAAGAGATACCACGTACACCCCTCCTGGAGTGGATCGCCGCGTCCGCGGGGGCGCTGGTCGCTGCCGGCCTGATCGGCTATCTCACCTGGCATGGGCTTACAGGCGCCGACGCGCCGGCCGATCTGGTTATTCGTGTCGATTCGATTGAGGCGACGTCAGCCGGTTTCCGGGTCGAGATCTCGCTGGTGAACCAGGGAGACCGCACCGCCGCCGCCGCGACCGTGAAGTCGTTCTCCGAGGCCGACGGCGAGGCCGAGATCACCTTCGACTTCGTGCCGGGCAGCTCGGTCCGTCACGGCACGCTCCTGTTCCGCGAACAGCCGAGTCCGGACCGGCTCGACCTGCGCGTGGTCGGCTTCCGCGAACCCTAGAAGCGGCACGCTCCTGCCAGCGAGCAGCGGCCGGGAAGTTGCTGTTGGTCCAGGCAGCATGCTGTCCGACCGGCGCCACCGAGGGTCAGGCCCGCTCTCATTGCTGCCGTCATGGAGCGGGCGCAGGGACAGTCCGCGATCACCACCTTTGCATGGCCGGCGGCGCCTGCATGGGCGACGGCCTGTCCGAGCCTTGTGCCGGCAACCTGGCCAGCCGATCGCCGTGAACAGCTTCCGCCGCAACTGCCTGAGCCGCTCGATGCTGGCGGATGCCGCTACCGACCCTGGATTGCTGCCAGCTCAGTTCGACGGCGATACCATCCGCCCATACCCAGCATTGCGCACCCGCCGAGCAACGCCGGATCAGCGCCTGACCCGGCCCCGTCCGCAAAAACGCGGGAGGATTGAAGGCTGCATCCTGCGCACAGGCAGGTCCCCGCCAAAATCGGAGCGCGAGGGGAAAAGTCGGGTCAGGCTGGCGTGAAGCAGAGCACCGGACATCGATCGACGGGCCAGTCGATTTTTTGCAGCAATCGCCTCGTACAGCGTGAGATCGGAGACCGTTGTCGCGGCGTGCATAGCCAGCTCTGGCACTGGCAAGGAGGCGGAGCGGCCGCCGGGCACGATGATCTGCGGCAAGGCGCAGCCTGGCCGACCTTTCGCGATGGACACTGACAAGTAGAGCAGCCGCCCGCTGATTCTCATCTCGATGGCAGTCGATGACCCTGCCATGTGCGACATCGTGGACGTCTATGGTCGTTCTTCCGTGGGCTGGGGAACTTCTTTGCCAGAATCGAAATTTATGAAAACGAAACAAGCGACCAGACCTTGTCGTCTTACCGGATCGTCCAGTTCAGCTCCATGCATCTATTATTTCCTTGCATCCCTGTTTCTTGAACGCTGATCCAGGAGGCGTGAAGCACATGGCCCAAGAGACAGCGAAACGTCCAGGTCAGATGGCAGATTCCAAGCTCGTATCGATCCAGCTCGATGTTCAGGACGAGGACGTCGCGCGTATCAAGGCGATGAGCCAGATCCTGGCCAGCGATACCGAAGCGTCCCGGCGGCTTCGGGCAAAGATCGAGGAGATCCTCAGAGGCACGCCCCTTGAAGTACCAAAGAGAACTGCAGGCACCTGACTGGCCTGTCGGCGAAGCCGCCAGCCGGTGATGCGATGCGTCTGGGCACGATCCGGCTCATGGCGGTGGAAGTCATCGTCATGCCTGGTGCCGGCAGTTCCTCATCGTCCACGGCAAGACAGCGTGAACGGGGAAGTCAGGCGAAGGGCCGGCGGTCGCCCGGCCGCCCGGGCCGGTGCTGGAAGACATGGAAGCCCGCCGGACGATGCCGCCAAGTCTGCGAGCACCGCCTTTCCATGATCGTTGGCTGGTGCTCGTCGCTGCGGCCGGACGCAGAAAGGGTGCCATGGCCGAGGCGGAAGCCAATATTCCAAAGCGCAGGGCCCAGTCTCGAGCGATCGTCGGCATCGCAAGGCTGCAACTGGAGATCTTCACGAACTGGCCGCGCAGGCCAACGTCCTCTTCCAGGCCGGTTCGTCCGTCCGCACTGCGGCAAAGGCGCTCATCTGCTGCATCGGCGCAGGTGCCGCATGGGTGCTTGCCCTGCCCGCCGCTAGACCTTGGAAAGGCCGCGCGCGGCCCCTCATGATATCCTCCCTTCTTCCGCCGCCCGACCGTTCCCTGGGCGGCATTTTTTTGATCATCGGCTGGCGCGATCTAGCCGTTCTCCTCGACCGGGCATGCAAGCACGTCCCCCTGCCCTGTCGCTTAGGTCCTGCCGGTCGCCGGGAGGGCGGGGCGCTCCGGACCGTGGCCCCTGGCCGACGAGGAGAGCCTGGTTCGGCAGAGCCGAGCCGGCATGCTGGGCTTTGCCCAGGCGGTGGGCCTCCGCAGGCCGCCCCCACCGCTTGGCGAAAAGCGGACCGTCAAGGAATGACCATGACCTTGACCTCGCCGGGAAGCGGGTCCCGCCGGATCACCTCGGGCACCTGGTCCAGCTTGATCCGCTGCGAGACGAGCTTGCCGACCTCGATGGCCCCCGACGTGATCAGGGCGGCCGCGCGGCGGTGGACGAACGGATTGATGAACGAGCCCTGGATGCGCAGCTCGCGCATCATGATGTCGCTGGGCTCCACCTCGATCGTCTGGCCCTGGGGCATGACGCCGACGATCATGACCGTGCCGCGCCGCCGGGCGAGCTTCATCGACTGACGGACGGTGTCGGGCACGCCGGCACACTCCATGACCACGTCGACGCCGCCGGGAACGAGACCATCCACGCCGGCGATCGCCGCAACCGGGTCGAGTGCGGTGGGATCGATCGTGTCGGTGGCGCCCAGTTCCTCTGCGAGCCGGCGGCGGACGGCCTGGCGCGTGGAGAGGATCACGCGCGTGGCGCCGGCAAGGCGTGCCAGTTGCAGGGTGAGCAGGCCGATCACCCCGCCACCCAGCACCACCACCGAATCGCCGGCCTTGATTCCCGCCATGTCGACGGCGTGCAGGCAGCAGGCCAGCGGCTCGCAGAAGGCGCCATGCTCGGGATGGAGCGAGAGCGGCAGCTCGACCGCCTGGGACTGCGGGACAACCGTGTACTCGGCAAAGCCGCCATCCAGCGCCAGGCCCAGCGCCTTCCAGTTCTGGCAGTGGTTGACCAGTCCGTCCTGGCAGGCCGGGCAACGTCCGCAGAAGATGTTCGGGTCCACCGTCACCCGCATGCCCGGTCGAAAGCCGGTCACCCTGTCGCCGACCGCCTCGACGATGCCGGAGAACTCGTGGCCGAGCGTCACCGGTGGCGAGGTCGGGAACTCGCCGTGCAAGAAATGCCGATCGGAGCCGCAGATGCCGCAGGCCTCGACGCGTACGAGCAGATCGGTGGGACCCGGCGACGGCCTGGCGACCTCGCTGACGAACAAGTTCTCGATGGATTCGAGCCGCACGGCCTTCATCTTGTCCTCCCTCTGCCTGAGCCCTGCTGCTCGCAGCCGGCGGGCCAGTCCTGGGAGGCCGGGATTATTCCGTCAACGGCCGATGATCTCCCCGCACCGTGGCTTCGGCCAAGCCCAGGCGATGAGCCACCTCAATTGATGGGCGAGAATGGTACGGTCCGCAGGCCGTTCTATCGCTGCGCTGGATTTCAAGATAGCGAACCGGCTGGACGCAGCGGCGACATCCCGTCCGGCGAGCGGCCGCGAATACCAGCGGGGAGTTCAAATCACATGCCCAAGCGGATCCTGTTCACGGGTGGGACCGGCAAGGCCGGGCGCCATGTGCTTCCCTGGTTGCTCGAGTGCGGCTACCGCATCCTGAACTTCGATCTGAAGCCGTTCGACCACCCCTCCATCCCGTCGCTCGTCGGCGACATCACCGAGGAAGGCCAGGTCCTCAACGCGATGACCATGCATTTCGGCTTCGACGGCTTCAGCGAAGGGCGACCTGCAGCGCCGGTGGACGCCGTCGTGCACTTCGCAGCCGTGCCGCGTGTGCTGATCAACCCCGACAACGAGACCTACCGGGTCAACGTGATGGGGACCTACAACGTCATCGAGGCGGCGATGAAGCTCGGCATCCGCAAGGTCGTGATCGCCTCGAGCGAGACGACCTATGGCGTGTGCTTTGCGGAGGGCGACAAGGACTTCAAGCGGTTCCCGCTCGAAGAGGACTACGACGTCGACCCGATGGACAGCTATGGTCTCTCGAAGATTGTGAACGAGCAGACGTCACGCGCCTTCGCGCAGCGTTTCAAGGCGGACATCTATGCGCTGCGCATCGGCAACGTCATCGAGCCGCACGAGTATGACCGCTTCCGCGGGTTCGTGGCCGATCCTGCCTCACGCAAGCGCAATGCCTGGAGCTATATCGACGCCCGCGACCTCGCCCAGATCGTGCATCTGTGCCTGGAGAAGGACGGGCTGGGCTATCAGGTGTTCAATGCAGTGAACGACACGATCACCGCCGATCTTCCCACGGCTGAGTTCCTGGCCAAGTGGTGCCCGGATACGCCGGTCACCCGGCCGCTCCAAGGCTACGAGGCGCCGCTGTCCAACAGGAAGATCCGCGAGGTGCTGGACTTTCGCGAGGCGCATGACTGGCGCAAGGAGATCGGCCGGACGGGCTAGCAACCGAACCGCCGAGCGGCTGATCGTGCCGGGCAACCAGCGGCTCAAGCGTGACCGCTGAAAGCGGGGGCCAGTGGCGTTCCGCCGCTCCACGGGCGGCATGATCCCGGTTGGCCGCAGCGCCCACGGCCCGGACTTTCAGCCTCGGCCTCCAAAGGCTTGCCTAGGTGCATCGCGTGACTGAGGCAGTGACCTAGCTGACCGGCAGTTCGCGCAGGTTATGCTCCGACTGCGCTGCCTGGACACTGGACGGCGCATGAACGTCCTCGGTAGCTGTCGCTTTTTCCGGAAGTCGTTGCCGTCCGCCACGCGGACCAACCACGCCGCACCGTCGGACGAGACATGCATCAAGCTGGCATACATCTTCCTGTCGCCACCAGCCCTTCCAGCGACCGCTTTCGCGGAGCTCTGGCCGGCGCAGCCGGCAACCTTCTGGAGTGGTACGACTTCGCTGCCTACGGCTACTTCAGTGCCATCATCGGTCGGAGCTTCTTTCCTTCCGATACCGCCTACGTTTCGCTGCTCTCCGCTTTCGCCGTCTTCGCCGCGGCCTTCTTCATGCGCCCCATCGGGGGCATCGTGTTCGGCCATATCGGCGACCGCTTCGGCCCAAAGAGGGCGCTGTTCACCTCGGCCGTGGTCATGACGCTGTCCACGTTCGCGATCGGGTGCCTGCCCACCTATGAAACGGCGGGCGTCCTGGCGCCTGTCTTGCTCGTGCTACTGCGGCTGGGACAGGGAATGTCCGTCGGCGGCGAATACACCGCCTCGGCGGCTTACCTTGTCAGCAGCAGCGCGCCTGAGCACCGAGGGCTCATGGGCAGCCTCACCCCGCTGGGCGCGACGAGCGGCATCATGGTGGGCTCGCTGACCGGTGTCGTCATCTCGGACCTGTTGACGCCGAGCGAGGTAGAAGCATGGGGCTGGCGCTTGCCATTCCTGCTCGGCATCAGCCTGGGTTTGTTCGTCCTCGTCCTGCGCAGCAGGATGCAGAGCGACACCGTTCCGGCCTCTACAGGCCGACAAGCCCAGAAGCTGCCGCTTCGCGAAGCATTTCGCACCGATGCCGCGGCGATGCTGCGTGCTTTCCTAGCGACATTGATCCTGGCAGGAGGGTTCTATCTCATCTTCATCTATCTTGTGACCTACCTGCAGACGCAAGGCGGGGCCGACCAGCACGAGGCGTTCGTCATCAATACGGCGAGCATGCTGGTGATGCTGATGTGCCTTCCCCTGTACGGCATCCTGTCCGACAGGATCGGACGCAAGCTTGTGCTGACCATCCAGATGATCGGCGTGATCGTCTTGTCGATACCGCTCTTCGCGCTGATCAGCAGCCATCTGCCGATCTGGATCATGCTCGGTCAGATCGGCTTTGCCGTTCTTCTGGCCGGCATCGGCGGCGTGATCCCGTCGATGCTCATGGAAGCGTTCAGCAGCCAGGCTCGCAACACCGCCATGGCCATCAGCTACAATGCCGCCATGGCCTTGGTCGGCGGCACCGCTCCCATGGTCGCGACAGCCTTGATGGCTCGGACCCAGAACCCGATGACCCTGGCGTACTACATGATGGGTCTCTCGCTCCTGTCTTTGATCGGTGTTCTCGCTCTCAAGGATCGCACAGGGAAGCCACTGACGGGCAACTCCATGTGACGCCGGCAATCGATGCCATTCCAATTGTCCAAGAAGCCTCCCTGCCGGCAGGGGGCGCGCATGAAACGATGTCATGAAATGACAGGCATCTACAGAAATTGCAGATTTTCCGGGCTTGACGAAGTTTCGTCAGGACACGCGCCGGATCACATTTCGTTGGTTGTTGCTGACCTGGTTCGTGACGGCGGGTCATATATCCGCTACCGCTCGTCTGTCAGGGGATCACGGCCGGGTTGGACTTCATGCGCCTTCTCACATGGATAGTCGTTGGGATGGGTATCGTTCAGGGCGTGCCGGCAAGGGCTGCCGATGCACCGGAACTGACCGGGACCTGGAGCGGTGTCGGCCCCTCGGTCAGTGACGACGAGGGATGGGAGGCAGCCCGATCGACCAACCTCCAGATCACCGAGCAGCGTGGGCAGACCTTCAAGGGGCGCGTTCAGTACGAGGGCGGCGAGGAGGACTTCATCGGTGTGATCAGGGCAGACGGCAAGAGCATCCTGATCGCGAACGACGACGGCAACGTCACGGCAACGCTCGTAAGCCCGAACGAGATGGAAGTCTGCTATGTCGAGGGCGGTAGCGATGCCACCGCAACCTGCAGCATGCTGAAGCGGAGCGAGTAGCCAGAGGGGAAGCGACAAAGCCGAGGCCGCCTGCGGTCCGGCTGGCGCCTATGTCGGCAAGCTCATCACCTCGAATATGTTCATGAAACTGGGTTTGCAGCAGTGCCTGCAGTGCTGGTGGATCATAGGCGCGACCGACGTTTTGGCTGCCTGATCCGCTTCAGCAGCGCAGTATGACCTACTGCGCCACCGCATCGACATGATTTGAACCGGCCGATCAGTGCCGTTCCTTGCATAAGCCCATGCAGGCGCTCTGCGACGTCGGCTGTTCTCGACCTATGCCGCGTCCGGCCACCGATCATGCGCCTGCATGTCGGCCAGCACCGCCAGCGGGACGACGCCCCTGCCATGACGCAATGGTGGAGCGATTTCCTGCCTGCGCTCCTGCTCATCCGCCGCCGCGCGCATGCGGGCGAGTTCCGCATAGGCGTTGCTGATCGCCGTCACCAGCGATGTGTCCGGCCTTCCATCCGCGCTGGAGGCCCTAGCTCTGAGCTCTTCCAGTGCCCGCTCGATCGCGTCCCCGGTCATTGCTGCCTCCTGATCGTGCATGTCAGTTCTGAACGTCGACACTACACCGAGCTACTGCGGCAGCCGCGAACAGCACTGATGGCCCTGTCGCCTGCCAACTCCCCATTTTCCAGGCAGCCTCTGCAACGGCCACCATTAGGTTATATGTGAGGCTTGCGACAGGATTTGGCAACACATCCGTGCGCAGGGGGCGCTACCACCCTTGGCCAGCCAGGAGCGACCGCCGTCGCCGCCGGACAACGTTCAATGAGTCCAGCCAAGTAAGTGCCGGAGGATTGTTGGGATCGAGCTGGGGCTGCGGGATGCCGGGCTACGTGACGAGCGTCACATGGCACTCAATTGAGCGAGTTATGTGATCAGGTTACTATGCAGGAACTCGGCGGGCCCGTCGCATGGCGCGACGATGCCGATCGATGAGGTCAACATGGTTACGCGACGACTGATCGTTTCGATGGCGGCGATGGCGCTGTTGGGCTCCGTCGCTGCTTCCTCTGTCCATGCTGCCGATGACGGATTGAGCGAAAGCGCTCTCCGTGAGGCGCTGCTCGGGACCACCAGCGCGCCCAGCGCCCCTACCCTCAGGGGCATCCAGGCAGGCGGCGACGATGACGACGACGGCATGTGCAGTGCCGGCATCTGCCGGGACATCAAGATCGAGTTCGCCAACAACAAGTACACGCTCTCCAACAAGGCGAAGAGCAACCTGGATACGCTGGCATCGGTCCTGAAGGACGCGGAAGGCAAGGGCTGGAAGTTCGAGATCTCGGGCCATACCAACGCGACAGGCCCCGCTGCCCACAATGACTGGCTGTCGCAGAAGCGGGCGGACGCGGTCGCGGCCTACCTGGCCCAGGACAAGGAAATCCCCAAGTCGATGCTGGAGGCCGTGGGCTTCGGCTCGAAGGAGCCCCTGCCCGGCCTTGACCCCAAGAACGGAAAGAACCGCCGTGTCCAGGTGAAGCGCGTCGACGGCTGAGAGGGCGGCGCAACGGGAAGATGCAAGGGAACCGTGAGGGGCGAGCGGCGTCGTTCACTCGGCATGGACGATGCCATATCTCCCGAAACGGGCAGCCTGATGAAGCCTTCGTCTCCGACCGACGTTCTCCGCGAACATGTCTACCTCACGCGCCTGCTGCTGCGCCTGATCAGCGCCGAGCAGCATGAAGAGGCAGACTACGTACTGGCGGTCCTGCAGACCGACCTGGCGGAAATGGACCAGGTGCCGAAGGGACGGAACTGGCTGCGGCCGGGACAGGTGCCGCCGCAGGGCTGGCCAGTCTACGAGGCGGCGCTGCGCTGGTTCCAAGGAGACTTCCGGGACTGACCGGCGACCGGCCGGCTACCCGGAAGTTCCCGAGGTCATGTGATCGAGGCGCTCAAACGTCGTCGGCGTGGACCGCCGAGCGCAGGGCAGCGCGCAAGCCTTCGTCCGCGCTGTCGGCCGAGCGAAGCGCTCCGGAGACATGGGTGCAGTAGTGCTGCCACTGCTCATCGATAGAACCGATGTCGGATGAAGCGGATGCGCTCGCCTCAGCCTCGTCGGTCTCGGATCCCGATGATGCGAGCAAGTTCAAGGTAGCAGACGAATGAATGTCGGCCATCGACAATCCCCTATCGCACTGTTGTGGAT